>JAIOSZ010000063.1 GCA_021107335.1 Desulfuromonadaceae bacterium
AAACGTTCGGCTTTCTGACGAAAAAAACCGCTGGGTCGAATCAGTTCCTCCAGCCGCTGACGATCCATTCGCAACAGGTTAGCGACGGTAAGGGGTGCCTCATCCTTAAGAGCGGCGATCACCCTTTCGACGTTACGCCAAGTGGTATTCTGGGTCAGAATCGCCCCGACCAGCACTTCAAAAGGGCTTTCTGCGGGCCACCAATGCAACTCCCCGAAATGTGTCAGCAAACGATTAAAGATCTCGTTCAAACCTCCAGTCAGCGGCTGCGTCATCATTCCTATTCTTCCTCTCTGTAGATCAACCATGCAACCGAGCCCGGGCCAGGACGGCCACGGCCACCTCGCCGGCACCACCATCGAGCAACGTACGACTGCACTCACGAGCCGTGGCACCGGTAGTCATCACATCATCGACCAACAACACCCGTTCACCTTGTAACGGCCGACTCAAGGCAAAGGCCCCACGGAGATTACGTCGACGCTGGACCGCCTTGAGTCCAATCTGAGGCGGTGTCGGACGGATGCGCAGCAGCAACTGAGCCGCCACGGGTACCTGCCGACTACGCCCCAGGGACTTGGCCAACAACAGAGCCTGATTGTAGCTGCGCTGGCGAAGTCGGGTGACGTACAAGGGGACAGGCAACAGCAGATCGGGACTAAAATCGTCTATCGGTCCTTGCAGTGCCTCCTTCATCAAGGCCGCCAAAGGCCGGTCGAGGTTGAAGTCTCCCTCATATTTGAATTTTTGTACGGCCCGACGCAAGGTTTCGTCGTAGAGGCCGACACTTTTGGCCCACAAAAATGGGGGAGGGTCCTGCAGACAGGCTTGGCAAAGATGGTCACTGCCATCCTCGGCCGCAAAGGGCAAATCACAGCGAGAACAACGAGGTGAAACGACGGGAGTAATGGTCTCAAGACAGGACGAACAGAAGAGCGCCGATGCTTGTAAAGCTTGGCGACAGAGGGGGCAGATCGGAGGGAAACAGAGATCGGCCAAGCCGATCAATTCCTGGCGCAGAATCTGCCAGAGGATCTTGGGGCTGTTGAAGCTCATCAAGATAGCTCCCCGCCACGCCACCGGCGGATCGAGGGATTAATTCTGCAACAGGCTACAACCGGTCATCTCCGGCGGCTGAACCACATCGAGCAACTGCAGCAGGGTCGGCGCGATGTCGGCCAATTTGCCACGGCGAAGCGAACCGTGTTGGCGATCAGGGTCGACCAGAATCAAGGGAACCAGGTTAGAGGTATGGGCCGTATGGGGCGTGCCGTCCTCCGCACTCATCTGCTCGCAGTTGCCGTGATCGGCCGTGACCAGCAGACTGCCTCCGGCAGCCAGAACAGCGTCAACCACCTGGCCGACACAGTCATCGACCGTTTCCATGGCCTCGACCGCTGCCGCCATGATGCCGGTATGACCGACCATGTCCGGATTGGCAAAGTTAAGCACGATCAGATCGTAGCAACCTTTCGCCACTCGCTCCAACATCTCTGCGGTAACCTGCGGCGCACTCATAGCCGGCTTCTGATCGTAGGTGGTCACCTCCTGCGGCGAAGGGACCAGCACCCGCTCTTCACCGGCAAATGGGCTCTCGCACCCGCCATTGAAAAAGAACGTAACGTGGGCGTATTTCTCCGTTTCAGCAATACGTAACTGCTGAAGACCGGCCTTGGCTACCACCTCGCCAAGGATGGCGGGATAGCTTGCCGGAGAAAAAGCCACCGGCAGGGCAAAAGTTTCGTCATACTCAGTAAGGCAGGCAAAACCAGCTAACTGAGGACTCTTGGAGCGCTGGAAACCGTTGAATTCACATTGGGTAAAAGTGCGACTGATCTCTCGCGCCCGATCAGCGCGAAAGTTGAAAAAGATCAGACCATCGCCGTCATCGACGGTACTTGAAGAACCGTCATGATGGATAACGCAGGGTTCAACGAACTCGTCAGTCTGGCCGTTACCATAGGCGTTGGCAATCGCTTCGGCACTGCTGGCGAAGGATTGCCCCTGGCCCTCAGTCATGGCTTGAAAGGCTTTTTCAACCCGATCCCAACGGTTGTCACGATCCATGGCGTAATAACGCCCAATGACTGTCGCCACACGGCCAAGGCCGATAACAGCCAGGCGCTCTTCCAACTGGGCCAGGTAGCTTTGGCCACTCTGGGGCGGGGTATCGCGACCATCGAGAAAAGCATGAATGCGAACTTCGGATACGCCCTGTTGTCTGGCCATTTCGACCAGGGCGTAGAGGTGCTTATTATGCGAATGCACACCGCCGTCGGAAAGCAGGCCCATAAGGTGCAGTTTGCCGCCACTGCGCTTAACTTCAGCCATGGCTTCGAGCAACACGGGATTGCTAAAGAAATCACCCTGCTCGACAGCTCGACTAATGCGGGTCAATTCCTGATAAACGGTGCGGCCAGCACCGATATTGAGATGACCAACCTCCGAATTTCCCATCTGTCCTTCGGGCAAGCCTACAGCAAGCCCCGAGGCATCGATCTCGGTGGTGGGATAGTCGCGACGCAATTCATCCAGGCGTGGCGTACGGGCTTGGCAGGCAGCGTTATCCTCGCAGCTCGGGTTAATGCCCCAGCCATCGAGAATCATCAGGACCAACGGGCGACGTACTGCAGGCATGACTAGTCCCGTTCTCCGTGATGAATTTCACGAACTTCCGGCGCCGGTAGGTTTGTAATTGAGGGCACATCGCTTAGGTTCAGGCAACCCCAGCAACCACACTGTTCACAGCGTCCCTGCCAAGAGGAAGTCGCCGCGCCGCACTCTTGGCAGACATAACCGAAACGGAACCGATCTTCCCCTCCCAGGGCTTTCTGGTATTCTGCCACCGCATCACTCAAGCGCTGACGGCGCATATGACTCTCAGCCAGCACCAGATGCAACTGCGGGAAGTCAGCACAACTTTTTTCCAGACCGTGGAGTTGCTCCAAAGCCTCGTCGACCATTTCCACCCGCAAACAGAACTTGCCGAAAAAGAAGCGCAGCAACAGATCGTCAGGATGGTCTGCCACCTGCTGCCGATAGTAATCCAAAAGGGTAGTCGGATTTTCCTCGGCCATGGCCTGTTGCTCCAAGCGCTTAAGAAATACGCTGTGACCAAAGCGCCGATAGCCAGCCTGCCAAGTTGCCGCCGCTTGTTCAGAACGCCCCTGCTGACGGAGCATTTCTCCCAAAGAGACTTGGGCCGGCAAAAAGTCTGGAGCATCCTTGGCCAGTTTCTGGTAGCCAGCCAACGCCTCATCAAAGCGCTCTTCGGCTTCCGCTTGCTGGGCCGTCTGATAGCGCAGGCCGTTGAGCAAGACCTTTTCGGCAGCTTGAACCTCGCCGGCACCCTTTTTTACCAGACGTTTCTGCACTGCCAGAGCATCACTCCACTGCTGCTGAGCCAGGTAGAGGTCGCGCAATCCAACCTGACCCTGATAATTATCCCCATCCAGGTCGAGTAATTCACGATAACAATCCGCCGCTTCGCTTAACTGCTGAGTCTTCCCATAAGTCTCGGCCAGAGCAAAGAGCACGGTCAGATCCTTGGGAGCGAGCTTGCGGGCACGCTGCAGCAGACTAATGCTTTCGTCTACTTCACCGTCAGCCAGCTGGACCTCGGCCAAAGCACTTAACACCTCGATGCGACCGCCATCCATGCTGAGGGCCTTTTGCAACAACCGGCGGGCCTTGGTGCTGTCCCCGGAACGCAATCGGGCCAGACCTTCACGGTGCAACTCGGTCACTTCCCGCTCTCGCTTTTCCGAGCGGGTTCGTCGCCAGCCCTTCAACAGATAACTGGCCGCTCCGTAAAGGTGCAGCAGGTAGCCGACGGTCAGACCCAACACAATACAGGCCACCACCACGACCGCTGGAGAGGCTTGAATCACATGATCCGGATAGAAGACAATGGCTATTTCTACGGGATTAAGCTGCAGAAAGTAGATAAAAAACACCATGAACAGAATAAGCAGCAGCAGTAGGGTCATGATGGTCATAGTCTTCCTCCTTGGTCGCCAAGGCGACAAGCAATGCTTCAAAGGTAGATGCTGTTACAAACATTCATGAGCTGGCTAAGCAAAGATTTCGAACTGCAAGGCGTCGTGGTTTTTCAGGGGTGAAGAAATACATGCAGTATGTCGAATTCCTGAAAAAACGCTGCAACGCAGCAGGTCGGACTTTTTGCGACGCCATCAACGATTATGGTACGGCTCATTACGCAAGATGGTAAAACCCCGATAAAGCTGTTCAAGCAACAGCAGTTGTGCCATTTGATGGGTCAGGGTCATTGCCGAGAGGGACAGCAATAGATTGGCCCGCTCCTTCACGGCACGACTCAAGCCATAGGCGCCACCGATGGCAAAAAGCACTTCACCGGTACCCTCTAGCATATGCCGGCCGAGAAACTTGGACAGCTCTTCCGAAGCCAAATTTCGGCCCTGTTCGTCGAGGGCTACAAGATAGGCACCGGCCGGTACCCGGGCCAGGATGCGCTCACCCTCTTGCTTGCGAATCGCCTTGGGGTCGGCCTTGGAACCGCTCTTGGCCTCTTTAAGCTCATGGCTGTTAAAGGCGGTGTAGCGTTGGATGCGGCTGGAATATTCCGCCACGCCTTCCCGTAGAAAAGGTTGAGAAAGCTTGCCAACGCTGATCAGCCCGATTTTCATGAAGGATCTGCTGGCCCCTCGGGCTGGGTCTCTTCGCCGACGGTCAGTTCCGCCGCTTCGCTCCAAAGACCATCCAGATCGTAAAAGCCCCGCACCGATTCTTGAAAAATGTGCACCATGACATCGCCATAGTCGATCAACACCCAACGGCCCTCTTTCAGGCCTTCGATGGCCAAGGGTCTGGTGTCATGATCATTTTTTAGACCAAGATGAATGGAATCAGCGACCGCCTGTACCTGGCGGTCGGAGCGACCCGAAACAATAAGCAAATAATCGATCAGCGAGGAAATCTTGCGCACGTCGAGCAGACGGACATCGAAGGCTTTCTTATCTAGGGCGTATGCAGCACAGAGCTGCGCGCGTTCTTGGGTTTGCAAAATCTTTATAACCTTTCCCGGCAACGATATAGATCGTGCCGGCAGATGTAATCTTCTACAACAGAGGGGACTAAATAACGGATCGAACCGTGTTCAGCGACCTGCTGGCGAATCCGGGTCGAGGAAATATCAAGGAATGTCTCCTTCAGAAAAATCACCCGGTTACCACTACAGTGTAGCAAAACATTCGACTGTTTATCGTAACAGAACTGCCCCCGCATGACAACGGGCAGCAGCGCTAGCGGATCGTCTCCAGCATGGCCCGGACGGGCAGCCACTACCAGGTTGGTCAGTTCAAACAGGCGGGAATAATCTTTCCAGGTATCGATGGCCCGGTAAGAGTCCATGCCAATAATAAAAAAGAATTCATCATCCGGACACTGATCATGCAAAATTTCCAGGGTAGCAACCGAATAGCTCTTGCCAGGGCGCTGCGATTCGAGATCACAGGCCGAAAAGGCAGGATGGTCAACCACGGCCGCCTCAACCATCGCATAACGGTGGGCAAAGGAGATATCGTCGGCCAATGGCTTATGAGGGGGAGTCGACGCCGGCATGAACAGTACCTGATCGAGCCCGCAGGCCAGGTGCACTTCTTCAGCGATCCGCAAATGAGCCAGATGAATGGGATTGAAGGTCCCTCCGAGAATACCGGTCTTCATCGTTGCAAACCCCTTCCCCTGCTCACCGAGCTAAGGACGAACCTGGCCATCACCAAGCACCACAAATTTTCGCGTGGTCAGATCTTCCAGACCCATAGGGCCGAAGGAGTGGAGTTTAGTGGTAGAAATACCGATTTCGGCGCCCAGACCGAACTGGTTGCCGTCGGAGAAACGGGACGAAGCGTTAACCATGACCACACTGCTGTTAACCTCCCGCACGAAACGCTGGGAATTACGGTAATCGTTGGTAACGATAACTTCAGTATGCAGGGAACAATACCGACGAATATGCTCGATAGCCTCATCGATGTCCTCGACCACCTTGATCGCCAGAATCAGGTCGAGATATTCGGCGGCCCAGTCTTCTTCCGTCGCTGCGATCACTTCGGGAGCGAATTCCTTGGTCACAGAGCAGCCACGCAACTCGACGCCCTTACCCTTGAGAGTGGCAACGATGCGCGGCACAAAGGTCTCGGCGATATCCTTATGGATCAGCAGAGTCTCCATGGAATTACAGACTCCGGGCCGCTGGACCTTGGCGTTGACGCAGATGCGCTCGGCCATCTCGTAATCGGCGCTGGCATCGATAAAGGTATGACAGACCCCTTTATAATGCTTAATGACGGGAATCCGTGAATTTTCACTGACAAAGCGAATCAGCCCTTCACCGCCTCGTGGAATGATCAGGTCGATATATTCCTCAAGCTTTAGTAGTTCGGTGATGGCGCTACGATCGGTGGTGGTCACTACCTGCAGAGCACCGGCAGGCAGGCCCATGACCAACAGTTCCTTCTTCAACACAGCACCGATGGCGACGTTGGAATTGATGGCTTCTGAACCGCCACGCAGCACCACCACGTTGCCGCTCTTCAAGCACAGGCCCGCCGCATCGGCAGTCACATTGGGACGAGATTCGTAAACGATGCCGATCACCCCCAAAGGGATACGCATGCGGCCAACCTGAATACCGTTGGGGCGCCGCCGCATATCGCTGATCTCACCGACCGGATCGGGTAGTTCAGCGACCTCGCGCAGGCCATCGGCCATGGCGGTGACGCGCTCGTCATTCAGCATTAAACGATCGATCATGGCGGCGGACAGGCCCTTTTGCCGAGCCCTCTCCAGATCCTTTTCGTTGGCTTCAACAAGGGCTGGAGCGGCCTGTTCTAAAGCATCGGCCATGCGCCGCAGCATATCGTTCTTGGCCGTGGCCGACAGGTTGGCCATGATTCGTGTCGCCTGTTGCGCTTCTTGTGCCAGCGCCAGCATCTGTTCCTGAATCGTCATTGCTCACTCCTTACAAATAGCGGCCCGTTGTCCAGCCCGCTTTTTCAATACCAAATTGTCTCGATGAACCACTTCGGCACCATACTGGTAGCCGAGCAGCCCTACGATATCCTGAGAATTACATCCTTGAATACGCGCCAGTTCAACCTGAGAATAATTGATGATGCCCCGGGCGAACTCACGTCCCTCGGGGTCGCAGAGTCGCACCGCATCGCCTCGTTCGAAACTCCCCTCAATTACGGAGATTCCAGAGGGCAACAGACTCTTACCCTTCGCAACCAGCGCGTGGCGAGCCCCTTCATCGACCAGCAGGCGACCGCGGGGCTTTTTGGTAAAAGCGATCCAGTGTTTACGGGCCGTAAGACGGTCGACCGAGGGCAGAAACCAGCTGCCCAGCTCCTCACCGGCAAACAAGCGCGGTAGCACCCGCGGCTGACGGCCGTTAACGATGACCGTGCTGACACCATAGAGGGAGGCCAACCTAGCCGCTTCGATCTTGGTCGCCATGCCGCCGGTGCCAACCTCGCTGCCGGCACCACCGGCCATCGCCTCGATCTCCGGGGTAATATGCTCGACCCGGGCGATCAGCTTGGCCTGGGGATTGGTTCGCGGGTTGCTGTCGTAGAGACCATCGATATCTGACAGAATCACCAGCAGATCGGCCTCGGCCAGGTTAGTCACCAAGGCCGAAAGATTGTCATTGTCACCGAAACGAATTTCATCCACCACCACCGTGTCGTTCTCGTTGATGATAGGAATGATGCTGTAGTCCAGCAGCGTCATGAGGGTATTGCGGGCGTTGAGAAAACGCCTCCGGTTGGCCAGATCGTCCCGAGTCAGCAGAATCTGCGCAACTCGCAGATCGCAAGCGCGAAAAGCATCTTTGTAAAAGCGCATCAGCCGGCCCTGACCGATAGCCGCCGCTGCCTGCTTGAGGGGAATGGTAGACGGCCGGCCGACAATGCCAAGATCGCCCTTACCGACAGCTACCGCACCGGAGGAGACCAGCAGCACCTCGTAGCCCTGCTCGACGAGCTCGCAGAGATCGGCAACCAGCGTATGGATAATGGCCGGATCCACACCATCGGTACCGACCAACACACCACTGCCGATCTTGATGACAACCCGCTTAACATTTGCCAGAAGTTCTTTGCGCATGCCCGATCCCCTCTTAGCAACTCGGCAAATTTCTTATGAAATTGCCCTGAACTTTACGTGCACCGACGACAGCCCGTCAAGCCGGACCGAACTCGTCAAAGTCTTCGCCAGAACGCAGCTGGGACAGTTCCTTTGCGACAAGAGCCACCAGTTCCTCGAGGCCGTCTTTGGTGACCGCCGAAACCATCAAGGTTTTGAAACCCCGCTCAGCAAAGATTGCCGAGATAGCGTCTGCCTGCTCGCGCACCTCGGTCACATCGGACTTGCTCAACACTACAATTTGAGGCTTTTCTAGCAACTTCGGATTGTGCCGCTCCAGTTCCCGATTAATGGTATCGAAGCGGTCCACCGGATCACCCTCCTGCAAATCGGTCAAATCGACCATATGCAAAAACAGATCGGTACGCTCAATATGGCGCAAAAACCGGGTACCCAGACCGAGGCCTTCGCTGGCGCCCTCAATGAGGCCAGGAATATCCGCGACCACAAAGCTCTGATAGCCGCCGTAACCCACCACGCCGAGGTTCGGAACCAGGGTGGTGAAGGGATAGTCTGCGATCTTGGGCCGAGCAGCGGATATAGCTGAAATCAGGGTTGATTTACCGGCGTTTGGCATACCGACAAGGCCGACATCAGCCAGCAGTTTGAGCTCCAGACGCAACCAAATCTCGTCACCAGGCATTCCCGGTTGTACATGACGGGGTGCCTGGTTAGTGCTGGTCTTAAAGCGGGCATTGCCACGACCCCCCTGTCCACCCTTGACGGCCACAAAGCGTTGTCCCCGGTCCTTAAGATCGGCCAGCACTTCGCCGCTCTCCTGGTCGTAGACCAACACACCTGGCGGCACAAGGATCAACAGATCCTCGCCATTTTTGCCATGGCGATTCGCACCCATACCATGGCTGCCCCTCTTGGCTTTGTAGCGAACCTTGTAGCGCAAATCAAGCAAGGTGCCTAAACCCTCGTCGACCTCAAAGATGACATCGCCGCCATCGCCGCCATC
>JAIOSZ010000275.1 GCA_021107335.1 Desulfuromonadaceae bacterium
GCCCCCAAAGGCATTCAGGATAGCGCAGAACCGAAAAACAATCGTGTTTTGTGATTTCTGTACAGTGCCCCAGGGTCGGGGGTCACTTTTGGCCGCAAAAAACACGAGCAAATGTCCATGAGATGCTCAGCCTATACTTGTGCTTCAAAACAAAAAGATCGACGGATATAAGCATGAATCACGGAGACCACAAAAAGCTCAGAATTCTTTAGAGGAGTATTGTTAGGTTTGTGTGAGGAGATGGTTTTGTTTTTTTTTAATAATTGTACACAATTTCCTGGTCTGGTCCTTGCTGATAGAATGTTTATACCATGGGAAGTTTTTTCCATACGAGTTTTGTTAGAGAGCTTAGAAGTAATTGAAAGGATGGTTTGCGGTGAAGAATCTAGTGAAGAGTTGGTTTGTCAATTGGCTATGAGCCCCTTCTATGTGCTGTATCTTGTGGCTTCGGAGCACGTTGCATCAGAACAAATTTCCGAACGACATATCGTGCGGTCAATGGAATACGGCCTGCAATGGAAAGAATCCTTAAGCGAGGGGATTTTTGAGCTGCTGCGATCCAATCTGCATAAGTTTTATGCAAAGTTCCCCCGTGACTTCAGCGAGCAGGGCAGGGAGCACTGGCGGACTGAATTGCTGTCGGTAAAGGAACTGCTTGATAACGTTTCCGGTTCTGCGGCTATAATCGAGGACTTCAAGGAGTCCCTGGCTGGTTTTGCTCAGTTTGTTGCCACTGGAGGAGCTTTTCGGCAAACGTTGCAGGATAGCCCTATGCGGCGGCGAGCCGAGTGGATCAAAGATCTTTTTGCCTAACACAATTTGAATCCCCAGAAGGTTCTGTTTTGCTCTCTGGCTTAGCTGGTTGCTAAATATCCTGTCGTAGTCCTGGAATTCGACATGGAATGGGTGGTCGTGGTACAATCCAGTTATCATGATAAATGAATACATTTGCGGTTGGAAAGGATAGTGCTATGACCAACTTGTATGAATGTAAAAAATGTGGTGTGGTCAGTAAAGAACAGAGTCATCTGTGTTCTCCCGAGTCTGTCGAGAGCATGCACGCCTATTGCGGTGCGTCGAGTGATACTTCGTCTATGTGCGACAGTATTCGAGATAAGGCTCAATATACCTGTACCACTTGCGGTCGGACTGCAGAAAACCCTGAGCTGATTTGCAGCTCCATCAGACTTCACTGATTGAATTGTTTTTGTCGGTGTAGTTGACTCTTAAAAGGGCCTGGTTTGTTGCTTGGCCCTTTTTTTAAATTGGATGTCAGACGATGGTTGGCAATGCGGGAAGGGGTGCCGCAGAAGGAAGACTGAAAATTGCCGGGATGGTATAGGCTGTCCGGTAGAGGTGTAGGGAGGGGAGTTTTTAAAAGCTGACCAAGGGCCTGCAGCCAACTGCAGACCCTTGGTCTTTTGTCGTTATCGTTTGATCTACTTCTGGCGCAGGTTATAGAAAACCTGGCGGCCACAGAAGCGGGCGCTTTCTGCCAGTTCATCTTCTATGCGTAGCAACTGGTTGTATTTGCAAACGCGGTCGGTGCGGCAAGCCGAGCCGGTCTTGATCTGGCCGGCGTTGGTGGCGACCACCAGATCGGCAATGGTGGTGTCTTCGGTCTCACCGCTGCGGTGGGAGACGACGGCCGTATAGCCGGCCCGTTTGGCCATTTCGATGGCGTCAAGAGTTTCGCTCAAAGTACCGATCTGGTTGAGCTTGATCAGAATCGAGTTGGCGATGCCCTTGTCAATGCCTTCTTGAAGAATCTTGGTGTTGGTGACGAACAGGTCGTCGCCAACGATCTGGATGCGCTCGCCGAGTTTTTCGGTAAGCAGCTTCCAACCGTCCCAGTCGTTTTCGGCCATGCCGTCTTCGATGGAGATGATCGGGTAGCGATCGACCAGGTCAGCGTAAAAATCGACCAGTTCAGCCGGGGTCTTTTTCGCTTGGGCTTCATTTTCGAGCAGGTACTGGCCATCCTGAAAGAGTTCGGAGGCCGCTACATCGAGAGCCAGCAGTATATCTTCGCCGGGCTTGTAGCCGGCTTCTAGGATCGCTTCCATGATCACTTCCAGAGCCTCTTCATTGCTCTTTAGGTCAGGGGCGAAACCTCCCTCGTCACCGACGGCAGTATTGTAGCCGCGGCCCTTGAGAACTTTTTTCAGAGCATGAAAAATTTCGGTAGACATGCGAAGGGCTTCGCGAAAGCTTTCGGCCCCGACCGGCATGATCATGAATTCCTGAATGTCGACATTGTTATCGGCATGGGCGCCGCCGTTAATAATGTTCAACATCGGCAGGGGCAGCTCGCGAGCGTTGGTGCCACCAATATATTGGTAAAGGGACAGGCCAACCTCTTCAGCGGCGGCTCTGGCACAAGCCAGGGAAACGCCGAGCAGGGCATTTGCGCCCAGGTTACATTTGGTTTCAGTGCCGTCCAGGCTAAGTAACTTCTGGTCGATGCCGACTTGGTCGGTGACTTCCCAGCCGATCAATGCTTCGGCAATGATCTCATTGACGTTGGCAACAGCTTTCTCGACGCCTTTGCCAAGGTAGCGGGACGGATCGCCATCGCGCAATTCCAGGGCTTCCCGTTCACCGGTCGATGCACCGCTCGGTACGGCTGCGCGACCCATAACGCCGCTTTCCAGGCTGACTTCGACTTCAATGGTGGGGTTTCCTCGAGAATCTAAAATTTCCCGGGCATAAATGTCGACGATTTCACTCATGACAATCCTCTTTTATTTAATGAAAAATTATTCGGGCCATTGGCCACACAAGTGCGTATTTATAGCACAGGATAAGTAAATTGAAAGAAAATTTTCCCCCTTGTGTGTCGGCCTTTATGCAAAAAGAATTGATTTTCCACGGTGGCAGTGCTATGAAGAGGCCAGCAACTTCACCCAAAAAAGGACCCTTTTTTGAGTAACGAAATTAGCCGAGGGAGCTTCAGTGCCGATGATCAGCAACTGGCCAATCTCCTGTTCGGACAAGCGAATAAACATCTTAAGCAGATCGAAAAAATCCTGGGAGTGTCCATCAATTCCAAGGGTTTCGATCTTTCTATTCAGGGCGAACCCGCCCAGGTCGAGTTGACCCAGCGTTTACTGGGGGAGTTGTACGGCCTGTTGCGTCAAGGGTATCCTCTCTATCCCACCGATATTGATTATGCGGTGCGGATTCTTAGCGCCGATTCTCGGGCGCGTCTCGGTGAGATCTTTCTCGATACCATCTGTATTTCCGCCCGCAAGAAGCGCATTGCGCCAAAAAGTTTGGCTCAGAAGAACTATATCGACGCCATTCGTGACAAGGATGTGGTGTTCGGTATCGGCCCGGCTGGCACCGGCAAGACCTATTTGGCCATGGCCATGGCCGTCTCCTTTTTGCTCAAAAAGGAAGTGGCTCGCATTGTCTTGGTGCGGCCGGCGGTGGAGGCCGGCGAACGGCTCGGTTTTCTACCCGGCGACATCGCCGAAAAGATTAATCCTTACCTGCGGCCCCTGTACGATGCTTTGTTCGATATGATGGATTACGAAAAGGGGCAGGAATTGATCGATAAGGGAGTCATTGAGGTGGCGCCTTTGGCTTTCATGCGTGGTCGCACCCTTAACGATGCCTTTGTAATCCTCGATGAGGCACAGAATACTACTGTAGAACAGATGAAGATGTTTTTGACCCGACTAGGTTTCGGAAGTCGGGCGGTAATTACCGGAGACATTACCCAAATTGACCTGCCGGTTGCTCGGAATTCCGGCTTGATCGACGCCACCCGCGTACTGCACGGTACTGACGGGATTAGTTTTTCTCATTTTACTGATCGTGACGTGGTTCGGCATCCCATCGTCCAGGCTATCGTACAGGCCTATCAGCGTTCTTCTTCTGCCGCGGAACAGCGTCAATCCAGCGCTTCCGACTCTAGAAAGACCAATGACCAGTAACGATCGCAAACAGGAAGGTGCTTCCCGTAAGGGACGGCGTGCCTTTGTCCTGCATCCGTCTATCAAGGGCTTTTTTTCCGATCATCAGCAACGCTATCTGCTCATGGTCCTTCTAGCCCTTGTTTTGACGGTTATTATTGTCCCGAAGGGTGGATTTGTCCCAGGCTATTATTCTCCCGGCGATATCGCCTCAAGGAATATCAAAGCGCCTCGGGATCTGTTGATTCCCGACCAGCCCTTAACCGAAAAGAAGCGCCAAGCCGCGGCTCAAGCCGTCTTGCCTCTGTATGATTTCGATCCGCGGACCACTGTGGAGTTGACCGAACGCTTAACGGCACTGTTGGCCGATGCCAGCGTTGTGGTGGAAAAAGGCACGGTCGAAGGGGGGCTAACCACGGACAATGACCATGCGTTATTGGCCGACCTGAGTAGCGATCAGCTGAAGCTGATGGCTCGGCTGGCCGAGCGGCCTGCGATCAGTGCCCTGTTGCAGCAACTGGTGGCGCCGATCATGGCCCGTTTCACCGTGGGTAACAAACAGGTTTTCGAGTCCGGCTGGGGCGGCGGCATTGTGGTTCGCAATCTCGTTAGCCAGAAAGAGCAAACCCTTCAGGATGACGGACAGGTGATCGGTATCGGTGACGCTCACGATCTGTTGGCCGCTCGTATGCAAC
>JAIOSZ010000059.1 GCA_021107335.1 Desulfuromonadaceae bacterium
CGCCCTTCGACGCCGAGATCAGCCTGGCAATCAATGTGCTGGACAGCGACGGTATTGCCGCCACCGCCAATCCGGTGCGTTTCGGAGAGGCGACGGCTGGCAACGGCATTGCCTTCGATGCCGGCAAGGAGATGCGTTGGGGGCGGCTGGTTTTAAACAATGCCTACGGCTCGGAATTGCTCACCCTGCCCATGCCTCTGCGGGCCGAATACTTCGACGGCACCGCCTTTATCCCCAACAATGGAGACAATTGCACCAGCTTGCCTCTGACACAATTAATCCTGAACAACGGCAGCACTGAGGTTGCTGGCAATACTTCTATGGTTGTCGGTAGCGGTACCACCAGCGCCTCGCTGTCCAATCCATTTAGTGGGGGTGATGCCAACCTGAGTTTCATTCCACCGGGCGCCGTTGGCTTTGTCGTTGTAACGGCGAATTTGAGCTTGCTCAACTGGCTCCGTTACGATTGGTATGGCGATGGAAACCACGATGAAAATCCGCTGGGGCGGGCCACCTTTGGTCTCTACGAGGGGCGGCCAGGCCTCATCTATCTGCGGGAAACCTACCGCTGAACCTTGTCTGGATCAGAGCCTCTCTGTGGGGAGTCTTGTACCGTACACGTAGGGAACCCAATGCAGATCGATGCGATTTTGAATTTCTGAAATCACTACATTTGGCAGTATCTATCCGGAAACTCTGGACGGCCATAGTGCAGTTTCTGGATGAAACTAGGTAGCAATAAAAAAGAGGCGAAGCCCGCGGGGCTTCGCCTCTTTTTTATTGGTTATGCATCGAACAGAAGTCTGCAAGCCCAGGGTCGAAGGGCAGATTATTTTCCGAGGTAGGTGTAGGAAACCAGCGTCTTATCCAGTAGGGCCAGAAACTGACTGGTCTCTTCGAAGCTGATCTTGCCCGAGGCAACGCCTTTTTCCAGGGTATCGCGGACATGTTTGAGGATCTCCGGACCCTTGTATTGCACGTATTTGAGGCTTTCCCAGGTGGCGTCGCCGTTGATCACCGTGTCGATCTTATAGTTGGTCTTGCGGTTGAAGCTGACGTGGACGGCGTTGGTGTCGCCGAACAGGTTGTGCATGTCGCCGAGAATCTCTTGGTAGGCACCGATTAGAAAAAAGCCGATGTAGTAATCTTCGTCCGCCTCAATCTTGTGAATGGGCAGATGCTCGGTGCGGCCTTGCTCGCCGACAAAACTGGTAATCTCGCCGTCCGAATCGCAGGTGATGTCAGCGATGGAGGCCATGACCTCCGGCTTCTCGTTGAGGCGCTGAATCGGCACGATGGGAAATAGCTGATCGATAGCCCAGGAGTCGGGTAGCGACTGAAACAGGGAAAAGTTGGCAAAATAGGTCTGGCGCAGACTCTGCTGAAACCCTTGCAGTTCGTCGGGTACCGTCTTCAGGCGTTCGACGATGCTGTTGATCTTGATGAAGATCTTGCTATGCAGCCATTCGGCCAGGGCACGGTCGTGCAGATTCAGGTAGCCGAGATTAAACAGGCTGACCGCCTCCTGAATCAGCTGAATGGTGTCGTGATAATCGACTCGCAGGGAGTGCCGGTCCAGGCTCTTGTAGATATCGAGTAGCTTCTTGACCGTTGGTGACAGCTCCTCGGCATTCTCCAGAATTTCGTCGAAATCGGGTAAAGCATTCTGAGTATTGGTATTAAGGATGTTGGTGACCAGCACCGAATAGTGGGCCACGGTAGCCCGGCCCGACTCGGAGATGATATTCGGACAGGTGACGCCGGCCTCATCACAGATGTTCTTTACCTGATAGACGACATCATTGGCGTATTCTTCAATGGTGTAATTTGCGCTGGAAAAGTCGCTCGATTTGGAACCGTCGTAATCGACACCCATGCCGCCGCCGATATCCAGGTACTCCAGGCCAACACCCATCTTGCGCATCTCGACATAGACCCGGCTGCCTTCGACCAGGGCGTTTTTGATCTTGTCGATCTTGGTGATCTGGCTGCCGATATGGAAATGCAGCAGCTTAACCGTGTCGAGTAGTTCGTGCTCACGCAGGAGTTCCACGGCTGCCAGCAGTTCCGAAATCTTCAAACCGAATTTGGCGTCGTCACCGCCGGAGGTCGCCCATTTACCGGTGCCTCGAGATGAGAGTTTGACCCGAATGCCCAGTTTAGGGACGATGCCGGCCTTTTTTGACAGTTCAAGGATCTTTTCTAGCTCAAATAGTTTTTCTACCACGATGGTGATGTCGTAACCGATGCGTGTGGCATACAGGACCATCTCGATAAAATCGGTGTCCTTGTAGCCGTTGCAGATGATCGGTAATTTTTCCCCGGCAGCAAAGAAAAGGGCCGCGACCAGTTCTGGCTTGGAACCGACCTCTAAGCCCATGTTGTGCTTTTTGCCAAAGTGGGCGATGGCTTCAACCACCTGGCGCTGCTGATTGACCTTAATGGGAAAGAAGGTCTGGTAACCGGCCGGATAATCGTATTCGGTAATCGCGCTTTTAAAGGCTCGATTGATGGCAGCAATGCGTCCCTGTAGTACGTCCATGAAGCGCAGCAGAATCGGCGGCTGAATATTGCGCTTGATGAGGTCGTCGACCAGGGAACGTAAGTCGATGGAGTACTTGGAACTCGGCGAGGGATGGACGCAGATGTGGCCCTTCTTGTTGATGGAGAAGAAGTCGTCCCCCCAGTTGGGCAGGTTGTAGATTTTTGCAGAGTCCCTGATCGACCAGCGTTTCATAAGCATCACTCGTTGAGTTGTTGTTAGGCAATTCGGCGGGACTTTAAGCCCTGCCATAAATTAAATTGTCAATTCATGCCAGGGGTGTCAGGCCAGTCGGCTTTTGAAATCCTGATAGTCAAAACTGCGCAAGGTCTTCAGCTCGCCGGTCTTCGGTTCGAAGGTGCAGATATGCGGGTGTTGAATACCGTTGAAGGTGGTGGTTTTGACCATAGTGTAATGGGCCATGTCGAGAAAGGCTAACCGGTCACCGGGAGCCAGAGGCTGTTCAAAAGACCAGTCGCCGATCACATCGCCAGCCAGGCAGGATGGCCCGCCGAGGCGATAACGGCAGGGCTTTTCGGCGGCATCCGATCCTTGATAAATCTCTGGCCGGTAGGGCATCTCAAGCACGTCCGGCATGTGGCAGGTACCCGAGACATCCAGAATAGCCGTGTCGACTTGATTATGTACCACATCCAAGACCTCGCTGACCAGCAGGCCGGTCCCGATGGCAATGGCTTCGCCCGGTTCGAGGTAGACCTGTAGGTCGTATTTGTCCTGAAAGTAGCGGATAAGCTCCACCAGGCCGTCGA
>JAIOSZ010000040.1 GCA_021107335.1 Desulfuromonadaceae bacterium
GTTCTTAAATATCTGCTGCCGAAGCAATTGGAAGAGAATGGTTTGCAGGACTACCCTCTTGAATTTGAGCAGAATGCCATCTTTAAAATTATTTGGGAACACACCCGTGAAGCCGGAGTGCGCGCGGTGGAACGCCAGGTTGCAGCCATCTGTCGCAAGGTGGCGAAGGAAATTACTCAGGGGGGCGTGCCCCGCACCCTGATTAATGAAACGGATGTCGATAGGCTGCTCGGTCCACGGCGCTATTATGCCGATGCGGCCAGCGAGGAGGACCGGGTTGGCGTCGTTATTGGTCTGGCCTGGACCGAAACGGGTGGGGACATCATCTTTATCGAAGCCTCCCAAATGGTCGGTAATAAAGAACTGATGCTGACCGGCAGTCTTGGCGACGTGATGCGCGAATCGGCTAAGACGGCCTTATCCTTTGTTCGCGCTCATCATGCTGAGTTTGGTATCGAAGCCGATTTCTTCGAGCAGAGCGATCTACATATTCATGTGCCAGCCGGTGCCATCCCTAAAGATGGTCCTTCCGCTGGTGTGGCGATCGCCACCGCCCTTATCTCTTTGCTGACCCATTGTCCGGGCCGTAGAAACGTGGCTATGACCGGCGAGTTGACCCTGACCGGCCGGATCTTGCCTATCGGTGGGGTTAAGGAGAAGGTGCTGGCAGCCCATCGAGCCGGAGTCACCACGGTGCTGCTACCGGCCAGCAACAGCGATCATTTGCAGGAAATTGATGAGAATAGCCGCCGCGAAGTACGCCTGGTGCTGGTCGACAACATGGCCGATATCGTAGCCGAGGCTCTGATCGATAATCCCCTGGTCAAGGTGCAGAGCCTGTTGGCCGCCAGTCCTATTTTTCCACCCAATCCTCTGCCTTAAGGACTGTTGCTGATTAGCCCTTGCGGTGCCCTGGCCCTTTCGGTATATACTTGATTATATAGTAGGTTCCTGCCGTTAGCCGAATTGTGTCAGAGGAGTAATTGCATGCTGATCAGATTGATGGGGCGGCTTTTGGCCGTCTTGCTGTTATTGAGCGCCGGGGTGCCGTCATTGCAGGCCGCCACCCTGGCGCAAAAGGTTCAAGAACATACCTTTGCCAATGGCCTCAAGTTGCTGGTGGTCGAACGGCCTGGGGCACCGGTTTTCTCCGCTTATCTGACCGTTGGAGTCGGGGCGGTGCATGAGACGAGCGGTGATCGTGGCGTTGCTCATCTGCTGGAACATCTGCGTTTCAAGGGAACCGAGATCATCGGCACCCAGGATTACCGCAAAGAGCAACCGCTGCTGCAGTCCATTGAGGAGGTCGGTAGCGCTCTCGATGCGTTACGCAACAAAACCGCCCCAGACGAAAAAAGCATCGCCGTCTTGGAGCAACAGTTGTCCGATCTGCAGAAGCGCCATCGGCAACTGGTAATCAAAGACGAATTCGCTCAGATTTATGCTCGCAACGGCGCCGTCGGTTACAATGCTTTTACCAGTAAGGACTTGACTTCATACATCGTTTCTCTCCCGGCCAACAAACTAGAACTTTGGGCTTCCTTAGAGGCCGACCGCATGCGTAACAGTGTGCTGCGTGAATTCTATACCGAGCGGGATGTGGTCAAGGAGGAACGGCGTCGATCCTACGACAGCGATGCCGACGGCCTGCTCTACGAATCGCTGCTGGCAACCGCTTTCACCGTTCACCCCTATCGAAATCCCATCATCGGCTGGCCCACTGATATTGCCAATCTTTCTCCGGCAGTAACCCGCACCTTTATGGAACGTTACTATAGTCCGGTCAATACGGTCATCGCTTTGGTCGGAGCGGTCGATTTCGCTCAGGCTGTGTCTCTGGTCGAGAGCTATTTTGGCTCCATACAACCCGGCACGCCGGTTCCCGAGGTTACTGCCATTGAGCCCCCCCAGCGCGGGCAAAAGCGGGTGACCGTAGAATTTGATGCGGAACCCCGCTTGTCCGTAGCTTTTCACAAGCCAACCCTGCCAGCCCGAGATGATTATATTTTCGACGTCATTGACCACATTCTTTCCCAGGGGCGCACCAGTCGCCTCTACCGGGCCCTGGTCTTAGAGCAACAGTTGGCCACTTCAGTAGTCAGTTATGGTGCTCCAGGCTATCGTTATCCGAACCTGTTCGTCATTAACGCGGTACCGCGCCATCCTCATACCGTCGCCGAAGTCGAAGCGGCCCTTTACGCTGAACTACAGCGATTGGCCACCGAACCGGTGAGCGATGAGCTATTGGTGCGAGTTCGTAATCGCTTGCGGGTCGATCATCTGCGCACTCTGCAGAGTAACGGCGGATTGGCTCGCATGCTGACCTTTCATCAAAGTGTCAGCGGCGAATGGCGCTACTTGATCGACTACGAGGAGCAGATCGCTTCCATCACTGCTGAGGACATACAGTGTGTTGCCGCAACCTACCTGGTGCCGGCCAACCGCACCGTGGCGGTTTTGCAGAAAAAGGGGACCTGAGCCATGTCTTTGCGAATTCTTGCCCTGCTATTGATAGCGTTACTGTTGTCTGCCTGTGTCGGTCAACGGTCACCGTTCCGTCCCGATCAGGTAGCTAGCCCACCCTTGACCTTTGCCGTACCCCAAGTTGAACAAAGGGTATTGGATAACGGCATGCGCCTCTATCTAAACCCAGACCACGAGCTGCCTCTGATAAAGATCTCCCTGATGATCGGCGCTGGCAGCATCGGTGAGCCCGCGGCTAAAAGCGGCCTGGTTCAACTTTATGCCGCTGCCTTGCGCAGCGGCGGTGCCGGTCGGTTGTCTCCACAAGCCTTTGATGACAACCTTGAAGCTATAGCTGCCGATCTCGCCGTGAGCAGTGGCAGCTATTCGGTTTCTTGCAGTCTTTCCCTGCATCGTGATGATTTGGAATCCGGATTGGCTTTGTTCGCTGATTTGCTGCGTCGTCCCCGATTCGATGAACAGCGGATGGAACTGGCTCGCCGGCAGATGCTGGAAGGCATTCGGCGACAGAACGATGAACCGGGCGCTATAGCTCAACGGCATCTGCGTCGATCTCTCTATGGTGATCATCCTCTCGGTCGTACTCCGACCCTGGATACTGTTGAGGCTATTTCTGGTAAGGACCTTCTCGGTTTTCATAGCCGCTATGTTCTTCCCAACAACCTTTGGCTGGCCGTATCCGGTGATTTCGATCCGACGGAAATGGAGCTGTTGTTAGGCAAATTATTCGGTGACTGGCCGTTGCAACCCTTTGAACCGCAGGAGATCCCGCCGCTGACTGCCCCCCTAGAACCGGTTGTGCTGGCTTTGCCCAAAGAGGTTCCTCAAACCACAGTGTTGCTTGGACAGCGGGGCATTACCAAGGACCACCCGGACCTCTATGCCCTGAGGGTAATGAACTTTATTCTTGGCGGTGGAGGGTTTAATTCTCGACTCATGCGCGAGGTGCGTTCCAATCGGGGATTGGCCTATTCGGTCTATTCCTTTTTTCAGGCCGGACGCCGTTTGCCGGGATTGTTCGTTGCGGGCTGCGAGACGCGCACCGAATCCGTTGATGAAGTGGTAATATTGATGAGGGATGAGATGCGTCGTATTAGCGAAGAACCGGTCTCTGAAGAGGAACTCAAGACCGCCCGGCAGAGTTTGGTCAACTCCTTTGTTTTCGCCTTTGAAAATCCACACGAGGTGGTCAGCCAGGCTATGCGTCTCGACTTTTACGGTTACGCCGAAGATTATTTGCAGGGTTACCGCGATCGGCTTGCGGCAGTGACGGCAGATGAGGTTCTGGATGCAGCCCGTCAGCATCTGCAGTGGGATGGGCAGATGATCGTGCTGGTTGGCGAGCAGACCGGTTCGGCACAGCCTGCAGAACGATTTGGTTTGCCGGTTGCCGGTTTACCGGACGAAGATTGAGGGTATTATGATTTGGTCAAAGAATCACAGCTTGTAACGAGTGAAAAGCTTTGAGATATTTACGTTGGCCGGTTAATTCTGGCGCAACGGATTGGTTTAGGAGGGGACATGTCCGGCTTAAAGAGCAACCTTGAAAAAATCAGGAAGTTTCTGATCTACGACCTTTGGCGCATCGATCCCCATGAGTTGACTCGCTGGCGGGTATTCTGGCTGCGCCAGGCGCAGGTTTTTTGGCTGGTGATTCGGGATTTTAAGTCCGATAACTGCATGTTGCGGGCCTCGGCCCTAACCTATACGACCCTGTTGTCCATTGTGCCCCTGCTGGCGCTGATGTTTTCTCTGCTTAAAGGATTCGGTGCACAGAATGTGCTGGAGCCCTTTCTGCTTAATAATCTGGGCATTGGCTCCCAAGATGCGATCGCTGAAATCTTCCGTTATATCGAAAATACCCAGTTCGGGCGTCTCGGGGCTATCGGCCTGATAGTTCTGGTACTTACCGTGTTGGCTCTGCTGTCAAATATTGAAAAGAGCTTCAATCATATCTGGCGTGTCCAGGAGACCCGCACTCTGATGCGGCGTTTTGCCGATTATTTTTCGGTAGTGCTGCTCAGTCCGCTGTTGATACTGGCTGCAGTTTCCATCAGTACCAGCCTGCAGAGCCAGACTCTGGTGCTGAAGCTGTTGGAGACGGCCTACGTCGGTGAGGCGCTTCTGTTGTTCTTCAAGCTGATTCCTTTTGTGGTCATGTGGGCAGCGTTTATCTTTCTTTACCTGTTTATGCCCAACACCCGGGTGCGTATTCAGGCCGCACTGATTGGTGGTATCGCTGGCGGTACCCTGTGGCAGTTGCTGCAGTGGGGGTATGTTCACTTTCAGGTCGGGGTGGGCAAGTACAACGCCATTTACGGCACCATGGCCGCTCTGCCGATCTTTATCGTTTGGCTCTATCTATCTTGGATGATCGTGTTGTTTGGTGTCGAGCTGACCTATGCAGTTCAGAACATTGGCACAATGCGCCAGGACCTGGGGACGGATAAGATCAACTTTGCCTGCCGGCAACGGTTGGCGCTGACGATCCTGATGTTGACCGGTGAGGCCTTCTATCGCGGTGAACCGGCCTGGAGCCGCGAGCGAATCGGCGAACACCTGAAGCTGCCGCCGCGGGTGGTCAGTGAGCTACTCGACGACATGGTGCGCATTAGTCTGATGACGGTGTTGTGTGACGAGGGAGGAGAATGCCTGCGCTATCAGCCGGGTCGCGCTTTGGATGCCCTGATTGTGCAGGACTTGTTTCAGGAACTGCGTGAAGATGGGGCCAGTTATCCTCAAAACTTCCGTTTGCCGACCCGGGAGCTGGTCAGCGACCTGGAAATGGAGATGCAGAAGGCCGAACAGGGGGTTTTAGGAGTGTTAACGGTGCAGGATCTGGTGTTGCAGCGCGTTGCAGCCAAAGGCAAAGAGGAAGCTCAAGGGTAGGCTGGAGAACCCGGGATGAGTCAGGCCCGTTTCAGAGCGAAGGCGCCGTTTTCAAAGACGGCGTAAGAGTCCTGTTCGATCCAGTCACCGAGACAGATCAGCAGTTTGCCATCGAGTTGGCGATAGAGGGGGATATGAAAGTGGCCGATGAGGACGGCATCGTAACCTTCTGCAAACCGTTCACGGGCAAAGTTCTGGAGTAGCTCTTCGGGCAGATAACGATGGCTGGCCTTTTTGCGGCGACTGCTCTGATGGCTAGCCCAGCGAGACACTCCCCAGGCCCAGTCCGGTGGCACCAGCGGTAAGAGCAACCGGCTCAGGCGGCAGCGAAGGAAGCTGCGAAGCAGCCGGTAACCCCGGTCGGCGGGATTGACCAGGTCACCGTGGGCGATGAATACCCGTTTCCCATCCAGCTCCAGAGCGCCACCATCGGGCAGAATGCGGCACTTGAGGGTTTCGCTGAAATAGGGACCGAGATGAAAATCGTGATTACCCTCAACGAAAATCAATTCGGTGCCGCTTTCACGCTGCAGACGCAGTTCTTCAAGTAGCGGTATGAAGGGGGCGAACACCGTATGTTGATAACCGAGCCAGAACTCGAAGATGTCGCCGAGCATGACCAGGTTTCTTATGGTGCCCCGTTGTTGCCTTAAAAAGGTCAGCAACCGCTTATAGTTGTCGTCTGCGGGGGCTAGTAAGTGGGCGTCTGCGAGAAAGATGTCTTTCATGGGGCCAAATATAGAAGTGGCTCGAACCAAAGTCAAGCAAGACTCTGCTGCTTCGCTATGATCGTGGTCATGCCGCCCAAGCGGCTTATTAATGGAGGAAATGGAAATGTTCGAAGCTTTGGCTGAGTATCATCCGATAATGCAGGCCTTTTTCGCAACCTGTTTCACCTGGGGTGTCACCTCCCTTGGGGCGAGCGCTGTTTTCCTTGCCCAGCAACCGAGCCGTAAGTTGCTCGATGGAATGCTCGGTTTTGCCGCTGGGGTTATGATTGCCGCCAGTTACTGGTCGTTGTTGGCACCGTCCATCGTCCTGTCCGAAGAGATGGGTTACGTGGCTTGGGTGCCGCCGGCCATCGGTTTTCTTGCTGGGGGCTTGTTTTTACGTGGACTGGACTATGTCTTGCCCCACTTGCATCGCGGACTGCCCCGTAGCGCGGCTGAGGGTCCTCCCACCGATTTGCCACGTAGCACCCTGTTTGTCCTCGCTGTGACCCTGCACAACATTCCAGAAGGGCTGGCAGTTGGCGTGGCTTTCGGCGCGGTAGCTGCCGGTTTGCCGGGGGCCACCATGGCAGGAGCGGTCGCCCTGGCCCTGGGCATCGGTCTGCAGAATTTTCCCGAGGGGGTGGCAGTATCCATGCCTTTGCGCCGTGACGGCCTATCCGTTGGGAAAAGTTTCTGGTATGGGCAGCTCTCCGGTTTTGTTGAGGTCATCGCAGGGGTCCTTGGGGCGGCCCTGGTTTTGGTGGCCCGACCGATTCTTCCTTATGCCTTAGCTTTCGCCGCTGGAGCGATGATCTTTGTTGTCATCGAAGAGGCCATTCCGGAAACCCAGCAAGGTGAGAACGGCGACTTTGCGACTCTCTGTGCCATGGTCGGTTTTGTGGTCATGATGAGCCTTGACGTCGGTCTGGGTTAGTTGATAAGTGCATTACTCCCTCCCTTGTCGGATGCCTTAGTTTTGTTTCGATAGTTGTTTTCTTTGGAAGACGATACTCAATCGGTTGCGGCTCGACAGGTTATCACCTGTCGAGCCGTTTTCTATTCAGGGCCAGGGGGCAGCCCTTTGATGTACTCGCAGTCTTTCTGTTGTTTTTCAGTTCTCCTTGTTGGTCATTAGAAGATGAAAATTCGGTTTTCTTTGTTATCTTATTAATGGCCCTGTAACGGCCTATTTTATGTGCCAGATGATAGGTTGCATATCAACAGCAGAGCTACTTTCTTTTGTCTGAACGTGGCGAGTTCTTAATTCTAGGTTATGACCGAATGCAAGTTGAAAGCCACTAAGAACAAACGGTGAGGAAGGCATTAATTGCTACGTAAAATATACTATTTAATAGTCGCAAATATTGTCCTGATCTTTCTGGCCTTGCCTGGCGTTGCTGCTGCAAATCCTGCTCAACGAGTTCTGTTTATAAGTTCCTACCATCCTCAGTTTCCTACCTTCTTTCAACAGGTGGAGGGGATCAAGTCAGTTCTCGATCCACGGGGTATCCTCCTCGATATTGAGTTCATGGACACGAAACGTTTTGTCCAAGAACAAAATCTCGCTAACTTCTACCAATCTCTGGCTTATAAGCTCGCACATACCAGGCCTTACGATGCCATTATTACCGGTGATGATGCTGCTCTGCAATTTGCCATTGAGCACCAGCAAACTCTTTTCGCTCTTCAACCTATCGTCTTTGCCGGGGTCAACAATCAGGATCTGGCCCGGCAACAGAACGATAACCGGTTCATAACTGGTGTGATGGAAGCGGTTTCCATGGAGGAAACCCTGGCGTTGATGATGCGCCTGCACCCAGGGGTCAGCAAGATCGTCGCCTTGGTCGACGGTACCCCAAGCGGGCAGGGGGACCTGCAGACCTATTATCGACTGGGGCCGAAAATCGGCTCTGTAGAACTTACCCATCTCTCTCTGGAAAACCTGTCTTTTGCTGAACTTGTCGCACGGCTGCGGGCTCTCGACGAGGGCAGCGAGGTTCTGCTCTTATCGGCATATCGGGATAAGTACGACCGTATTCTTTCGTTTCATGAGAGTCTGAATCTGATAAAAGAACATCTGACTCGCCCTCTGTATCATCTTTGGCATCACGGCATCGGCGATGGCCTATTCGGTGGCAAGGTCGTTTGTCATAAGGCTCAAGGCGAGGCTGCGGCAAGCCTGGTTTTGCAGATCTTCGATGGCCGTTCTGTTGCAGACATCGAGGTGCAAGAAGCCAGTCCCAACCATTATGTTTTCGATTATCGACAACTGGCGCGCCATGGTATCGATGTCGACAGCCTGCCGAAAAACAGCATGCTGCTGCACCAGTCGCTGGATTTTCATCAACTCAACGAGAAATATCTGTGGTTTGAGGCGGTTTTTGTCCTCGGGCTTTGCCTGGCCGTCACATTTCTGCTGTTACATATCCGTAGCCGAAAACGTTATGAAAACGCCATTCAGGAAAGTGAGGCACGCTATCGGGCTATTGTGGAAGACCAGACAGAGCTTATATGTCGCAATCAGCCGGAGGGCACACTGACTTTTGTCAATGATGCGTATTGCCGGTATTTTGGACGGGAATGTTCTGAGCTTGTCGGCAGCAATCTGCTGACAATGGTTGCTGAAGCGTATAAATCTATAGTTGAGGAACACTTTCAAGGTCTTGGACTTCATAATCCCGTCGCCACTTATCAACATCAGGTTGTCGCTGGCGATGGCGGGGTTTACTGGATGCAATGGACCAATCGAGCCATATTTGACCACAGTGGACAGGTTATAGAAATTCAGGGCGTTGGCCGAGATATCACTCAGCAAAAGCGCGCTGAAATGACCTTGCGCGATAGCGAGCAGTTTCTGTCAAGCATCCTGACCGCTGCTCCGATCGGTATGGGGGTCGCCAGAAATCGAGAGCTGGTTTGGGTCAGTGACAATCTCTGCAAGATGCTTGGGTATGATCCGTCTGATTTACTTCATAGAAGCGCTCGAATACTATATGAAAGTGAACAGGAATTCGAGCATGTAGGTGAGGTTAAATATCGGGGAATTGTCGTTCATGGTAGCGGGAGCATAGAAACTCGCTGGGTGAAAAAAGACAGCCAGGTTGTGGATATCCTGTTGAGCTCGGCCTTGATTGATCCCATGGACCAGACTGCTGGGACGACTTTTACTGCGATGGATATTACCGACCAAAAACGTTCGGAAAAAATATTACAGAAGGTTTTGGCTGAAGCTCGTGAAGCTAGGGACCAGATAGAGGTTATGTTACGTTCCGTAGCCGATGGATTAATATTCACCGACAGTTACAACCGTATTGTGTTGATGAGTGATTCGGCCGAAATGATGCTCGGCAAACAGATGTCAGACATCTTTTTTAAACCAATAGCTGCCGTAATCGATAGCAGTTCCCTGGTCCGTCAATTAGAAAAAATTGTCCGGGGGGATTGTGCTGAAGGTACGGTCGAAATTGAACTGACTGTCGAGGCCGATGACCAACTTCGGATTATAGAGGTTAAGTCCTCTGCAGTAGATGGAAATGAGGGAATCCCGGTGGGAGTTATTACGTTGTTACGGGATGTGAGTCGGGAGCGCTCTCTCGATCGGCTTAAAAGCGAATTCATCTCTACCGCGGCCCATGAACTGCGGACTCCTCTAACCGCTGTCATGGGATTTTCCGAACTGTTAATGACACAGGAAGGGTGCAGTAAAGAAGAGCGGGCGGAGTTTCTTTCCATCATTCATCGGAAATCTGAAGTATTAGGCAAGATCATTGATGACATGCTCGATTTAGCCAAAATCGATTCAGGGCAAGTTATTCGTGTCAATATGGAATATACAGACATTGGAGAAATTATCCAACAATGTGTTGCGGACTACCGTGTAGCTTTTCCAGAGCATTGCTTTGAACTTTTGGGTACGGATCAACCATTGACTCTTATGGCGGACTCAAGGAAGCTTTGTCAGGTATTGGAAAACTTGCTTAATAACGCAGTTAATTTTTCGGCAGTAGGTAGCCTGATTCAGATAATGTGTGAAAAAAGGCAGGATGAGGTTGCCATTGTCGTTAAAGACGAGGGGCCCGGTTTGACCGTAGAGCAGATCGAAAAGGTGTTCGATAAATTCTATCGAGTCGATGCATCCAATACTGCTAGGGAGGGACTGGGGCTTGGGCTGGCCATTGTTAAGGGTGTCGTAGAAGCCCACGGGGGGAGAATCTGGATTGAAAGTGAAGTTGGTAAGGGGGTTAGGGTTGAATTCACACTGCCACTGTGTGGGGTCGCTGAATAGGCCGTCAGGTTACTGAATTCAGGTTCGGTTCCGCACTTCGTTTAAGCTATCTTATTCCGAAAAATCCTTATGTCTATTAAGCCTCTTGTGAAATGTTATATCGGTATGTTGTTGTTTATTGATTTATTTGCGGTCGTCGTTAACGGGTTTTTGCTACGCTTTATCATTCCTGCAGGCAGAGTAACTCACGGTGATAACTATTTTCTCGGACAGCATCGGCATGTGTTGGTTGATATTCATCTATGTTTAGCGCTGTTTTTTGTTGTGCTGGTTATATGTCATGTCGGGTTAAGCTGGGGATAGATTGTTTATTTAACCAAACAGCATTATCGAAGATAAAAGAAAAATATTTAGTGAGCTACCGGATAGTTGGTTGAGGACGCAGGATGCTATCAGGTAGGGAAGCCGCATTATATAGACATCTTAAGCAATCAGGCTGCTATGGTAAGGACAGGA
>JAIOSZ010000142.1 GCA_021107335.1 Desulfuromonadaceae bacterium
CCCGAGTCACACGCAAGGGCGCGGATTGACGCCGAGATTGGGGAAAAGAGCCGTTTCCGGATGAAAACTAACTCGCTGACCTTAAAAAAAATGGGGCCGGGCCAGTGCCCGGCCCCGTTTAGCCTGAAATTGCAATCAACAACTCAACTGATTGCTTCAATAAATCATTGTTTGGGCACTGCTCTGCTAAAGAATCAATTTCTCCAAAAAGGACGTATCAAAGGTTCCTTCGCGGAACTCTTTATTGCCCATGATCCGCTGGTGAAGCATGATGCTGGTGCGGATGCCACCAATAATGTACTCGTCCAGAGCTCTAGCCATGCGCTGCACGGCTTCTTGTCGGCTGTCAGCGTGCACAATCAGTTTGGCCACCATGGAATCGTAATGGGGCAGAACGGTATACTGATCGTACACGGCGCTATCTACCCGCACCCCCAAACCACCGGGAGGATGATACCCATCAATCTTACCGGGAGACGGGGTGAACTTGAAGGGGTGTTCGGCATTGATACGGCATTCGATGGAATGCCCAGAGATCACGATATCGGACTGCTTATAACGAAATTTCAAACCTGCAGCAGAACGAATTTGCTCACGAATGATATCGATCCCGGTGACCATCTCGGTAACCGGATGCTCTACCTGAACCCGCGTATTCATTTCCATGAAGTAATAATTGTGATCCGCATCGAGCAGAAATTCCATGGTACCGACACTGGAGTAACCGACAGATTTAGCGGCAGCCACCGCACATTCGCCCATTTCCTTGCGCAATTCCGGCGACAAGACCGGACAGGGCGCTTCTTCAAGGAGCTTCTGGTGACGGCGCTGAATGGAGCAATCCCGTTCACCTAGATGAATGACATTGCCGTGTTTGTCGGCCAGGATCTGTACTTCTACATGGCGAGGATCCACACAGAATTTCTCCATGTAAACCTCGGGGTTTCCAAAACCGGCCTTGGCTTCGGAACGGGCCGCCGCAAAGGCATTGGGCAATGATGCGGGGGAATGGACTATTTTCATGCCCCGCCCGCCACCACCGGCAGTCGCCTTGATAATGACCGGGTATCCGATCTCAGCAGCGATCGTCTTGGCTTGTTCGATATTTTCTACCGCATCTTTAGTGCCCGGCAAAATCGGGACGCCAGCCTTGGTAACGGTCTGACGAGCCGTGATCTTATCGCCCATCAAACGCATATTCTCAGGGCTGGGGCCGATAAAGGTGATACCGCAATTACCGCAGATCTCAGCAAATTCGGCATTTTCGGCTAGAAAGCCGTAACCAGGATGAATAGCATCGGCATCGGTGACCTCGGCAGCACTAATAATCGCCTGAATATTGAGGTAACTATCGAGGCTCGAGGCCGGGCCGATACATATACTTTCATCGGCCAATTTGACATGCAGCGATTCACTGTCCACATCCGAATGAACAGCAACCGTCTTAATGCCTAGTTCTTTGCAGGCACGGATGATACGCAGGGCGATTTCACCCCGATTGGCAATCAGAATCTTATGAAACATAAAGCTATCATCTCCGAAAAGTCAGTCGCCTGATTCCTAATGAACCACAGTAGGCGATCTGATGCCTGAAACCACTAGTTTAAAGGCGTTCAACCAAGAATAGCGGATCGCCATATTCAACGGGCTCGGCGTTCTCCTTGAGAACTTTAACCACCTTGCATTTGAATTCGGCTTCGATCTCATTCATCAGCTTCATCGCTTCGACGATACAGAGCGTTTCACCCTTTTCGACGATCGAACCAACCTCAACATAAACGTCGGATTCGGGAGAAGCAGACCCATAGAAAGTACCGACAATGGGCGATGTTACCTCTTCAAGACCGTCGTCAACGGCGACCACTTCGGCCGGCTTCTCTGTCAAGACAACAGGAGCAGCAGCAATTGAAGGTGTATTAACTGACATCGGGGCTACTGGCATACTTGCTGTCACAACTTCAGAACCACGACGAATAACCAGCTTTTCGCCACCACTTTCCAGTTCAAATTCGGTAATGTCGGTTTGGGTTACCATTCTAATCAGTGCTTTGATGTTCTTGATATCCATAAAACTTCACTCCTTGCCACATTCGCAAAAACTTATAGGATGGCTAAGCAAAAATTGCGTCCTACAAGGCTTGGTGTTTTTTTAGGGGCGAAGGCATACATCTAGTATGTCGAGGTCCTGAAAAAAACACCGTAACGCCGTAGGACGGACTTTTTGCGACGCCATCACTCCTTGCCACAATAAGAAATAGGACCATCCAAGTCCTGCCCTATTGCAAAATGCCAATAGGGTCGCTATGTATCCATCATGCGGGCAACAGTCTGAATTCCTTGGGTAGACGGGTTATCCGCCGATGGCCGTCAGCTGTTACGTTAACCATACCTTCAATGCGTACCCCGCCGAGGCCGGGGATATAAATACCAGGTTCGATGGTGATGACCATGCCCTCTTCCGCAAGAACTTCGGTTTGGGCCGAAACTGCCGGATGTTCATGAACCTCGAGCCCGACCCCATGACCGAGGCTGTGGCCGAAATAATCGCCGTAGCCATGCTCTCGAATATAGGACCGGGCCATGTCGTCGATATCCCTAAAAGGGACACCGGGCCGAATGGCATCCATGGCTCGGTCGTGGGCCTCAAGAACAATGTCAAAAATCTGCCGAAGCTTGGTAGAAACGGGTCCGACAGCGACCGTCACCGTTTCATCCGAATGGTATCCGTTCCAGCGGGCCCCAAAATCAATAGTCACCAGATCGCCCGAAGCAATGGCCTTGTCGGAAGCGACGCCATGGGGCAAGGCACCGCGCCGACCGGAGGCCACGATGGTGTCAAATGATTTTTCCTCAGCGCCCAGCCGCCGCATGGCAAATTCAAGCTCTAGAGCGACTTCTCTTTCAACCACACCCGGGCGGATCATCGGTAGAACTTCCTCGAAAGCCTCTGCTGATATGCAGGCTGCATGCTCAAGGGCGCTCAGCTCGTTGCGATCCTTAGACCACCGTAGAGACCGTAACCGCTCTGCTTCTGGCAGCCACTGGCAACCACGAGGGCTTTTTTCCCGCAGGCGCTCAACCATGGCATAGGGCAGGCTGTCAGCTTCAAAACCAATTCTCTGCAACCCAAGCTGAACGACCTGTTCGAGAATACCGTCGAGCTGCACTCGATATTCGCAGATGTTCTGCGCCTGAACTTCCTGGCGAGCCTGTGTTGTGTAGCGGGCGTCGGTTAAAAAGGTCGCCCCCTTACGGCTCACCAACAGAGCACCAGCGCTGCCAGTAAAACCGCTAAGATAACGCAGATTGGCCCGGTCAAGAAACAGAAAACCTTCCAGGTCGGCATCATCCAACAGCTTATGTACCCTGTGGGTTCTTGCTTGATTAACGTTTTTACCAACCATCATCCGCTCAGATGCATGACTAAACCACGCAGAGCCAATTGATAGCTGGCTACGCCGAAACCACAGATCTGGCCTATCGCCACTGAGCTAATGTAAGAATGATGACGAAAGGGTTCGCGGGCATGCACATTAGAGAGATGGACCTCCACGGCCGGAATAGCGACCGCCGCCAAGGCGTCCCTCAGTGAGACGCTGGTATGGGTCAAACCGCCGGGGTTGATGAGAATTCCGCCAATACCCTGGTCGCGAGCGGCGTGAATCCGATCGATCAGCTCGCCTTCGTGGTTGGATTGAAAGGTATCTATTCCGACCCCTAGTTCCCCCGCCAAAAGGCTCAAGCCCTTGTCGACATCCTTCAGCGTGTCCTTGCCATAGACTTCGGGCTCACGGGTGCCGAGCAAATTGAGATTGGGACCGTGCAGAACCAGGATCTGAATATCTGCGCTGCTCATCGCAACTCCTCCCTCAACCGAAACAGCTCGCGGGAGAGTAGATAACGCCCTTTGCCACTGTTGCCGATACAAGCCATGGTCAGGATAACAAAGTAATCCTCGGTCAAAGCGCGAATAAGCACTTGAAAACGCTCCGTACGCACCGTTACTTCCTCGATCTCGCCGGTGTTAAGTATGGCCAGAGTTTCCTTCATTTCCTTCAGAACATGGGCATACTCGACGGCAAAGGGGTTGAGGTCACCCGCCTCGAAGGGTCGATCGTACTGGGCTACCGCCAGGCCGTCATACCCCATGAGCACGGCACTATAGCCATCGGATTCTTCAACGATGTCCTGCAAAATGTTTTTGAACATGTTCCCTCCGTAGGCGTGCAGCAGTCAACCAACTCTGCAAAGTGGCCAGCGGTTCGGCTTGGGCGGCGGGTGCGGCACAAGATGCCTGTGCCTCAATCACCTCAGGCTGTGAATTGGAAGTCAGACGCCCTCCCAACTCAATGAGTTTGGCGCGAACCGGGCCATTATCCGGATCCGCCTGCAGAATATCTCGATAGACCTGGCAGGCCTGAGACAGTAGGCCCTGTTTAACAAAAAGTTCCGCAATCGTAGTGGTGGCGATAGGCGCTTCGACGGTCTGTTTTGGGTCAGCCTGAGGTGCGTCTGCAACTGCGCTAGCGGACTCTTCGGCAACAGCGGACAGGCGATTCAGCATATGCTGAATCGAACTGTTGTCCGGATGAATTTGATCCGCTCTCTCTAGCACCTGGCGCGCCAGGTCGGCCTGGCCATTCTGACAATAGATGGCCGCCAACCCCTTAAAGGCAGCAATGCTTTCACCATCCAAGGTCAAGGCCTTGTTGAAACAACCAAGCGCCTCTCCGGTTTCCCCGCGAGCCATCAATATCTGGCCGAGCACCACATGACCGGGGCTGAACCAGGGGAGCCCCTGAACCCCTTTGCGAACAATCTCCAGGGCTTCGTCCAGCCTGCCGAGCTGACGATAAGCATCGCCAAGGGTTACAAAAACTGTGGAATGGGGATCTTTAGTCAGAATCTCGGCATAGCCGGCAATCTTGGTCAATAGCGCAACGTCCGAATTATTCGCCATAGCATCATCCTCGGGATATGCCAGCCTTCAGCGTTTCAGTCAGCAGAAGATCGAGCTGGGGAACTTCTTGGATAAGGCAATCACCTATGCCTCGGTTGAGCACCAGACGCAACACCCCCTCTTTGACCTTTTTGTCGCGTTGCATCGCTTCAACATAATCAGCAATAGCATAAGCGGGGGGATCGACAGGCAAGTCGAAAGAAACAAGTAACTCCCTGATGTCGGCAACATCCTGCGGACTACAAAGTTCAAGCCGGAGGGAAAGCTCAGCGGCGACTACCATACCGATGGCAACGGCTTCACCATGCCGATAGGTTCCGTATCCAGCAAGGGACTCTACAGCATGGCCAAAGGTGTGACCAAAGTTAAGAATAGCCCTGAAAGAGCTCTCTTTTTCGTCAATTTCTACAACATTCGCCTTGATTTGGCAAGATCTCTTTACCGTGCGTATCAGTGATTCAGGGTCCTGTTGGCGTAATCCTTCTCGTTGCTCAGCCAGATCAAGAAAGAACTCGTGATCACAGATCACCCCGTACTTGATAACTTCGGCCATACCTGCAGCAAATTCCCTGGTTGGCAAGGTGGCCAAGGTAGCTACGTCGATATGCACGTGGCGAGGCTGATAAAAGGCGCCAATAAGGTTTTTTCCCAGGGGATGATTAACGGCAGTCTTACCACCCACCGAACTATCTACCTGGGCCAGCAAAGTTGTCGGTACCTGGGCAAAGGCAATGCCGCGCAGATAAATCGCCGCGGCAAACCCGACCATATCACCGATCACACCGCCTCCCAAGGCCAGCAACCCGGATGAGCGATCGAAACCCTGGTTAATCAGGGCATCTAATATTTTTTGTAGCGTTACAAAATTTTTATGCTCTTCACCATCAGGAATCACAATGGTCGAAACAGAAAACCCGGCGTCAACAAGAGTTTGTAGCACCATCTCGCCATAATAGCCGGCGATGGTCGGGCTAGTGACAATGGCCACCTGACGAGGAAAGTCCACCGCCTGAAGTGCCTCTCCAAGGCGGTCAAGGACACCATGACCGATCCAGATAGGGTAAGCCCGATCTCCCAATCCAACCGTCAAACGTTCTAGCATATTCGCCATCAAAACTTTGCCTTTGATAAAACTTCGTGAACCACTTCATCGACTTTCCGACCATCGGTATCGACAACGAGATCAGCCTGCTCGTAAAGGGGCAGGCGCTGCAGCCAAAGGCTTTTAATATCGGCTTCGCCCCGCTCGGCGGTCGCCAGCGGGCGATCCGTCGAACCGGCCAACCGGGAACGGAGGGTTTCCCAATTGGCTCGAAGATAAATAACTGGGCCCAAACGCCGCATAAGCTGCCAGTTTTCCTGATGGCCGACAATGCCACCGCCCGTCGCCAGAATAACCGGGAAAGTATTGCTCAGGGAACGCAGGGCTTCGGTTTCATAGCGACGGAAGGCGGGCTCACCCTGGTCAGCAAAGATGACCGGGATGGTGTCTCCCTGCTGTTCCACAATCAAGGCATCGAGATCGACCAACGGCAGACCTGACAGATTGGCCAGAGCGCGACCGACGGTGCTCTTACCTGCCCCCATGAAACCGATTAGAATAATGGATTTTTTAGAAGTCTTGGACATATTGCTGATAAGCATCAAGGTTTTGGCGAATCTCTTCCATGGCATCGCCGCCAAATTTCTGTAACATCGCCGAAGCCACCTCAATAGCCACCACCGCTTCGGCCACCACGGCCGCAGCCGGCACGGCACAAACATCGGAGCGCTCGACCACGGCAGCAAAAGGTTCTTTGGTTTTAAGGTCGATGGTCTGCAAGGGCTGGTAAAGGGTCGGAATCGGTTTCATCGCACCGCGGACCACCAGGGCTTCCCCGTTAGTCATGCCCCCCTCAAGACCGCCAGCACGATTGGTTCTACGGCGGATCTGCTCGCCCTGCTGGATAATTTCATCATGAACCTGGCTACCGGGACGGCGCGCTGCCTCAAAACCGAGACCCACTTCGACCCCTTTGAAAGCCTGGATACTCATAACCGCTGCAGCTAACCGACCGTCGAGACGCTTATCCCAATGAACATGAGAGCCAAGACCAACCGGCAGACCCAGCACGGGAACTTCAACCACCCCCCCCAGAGAGTCCCCAGCGGCCTTGGCGGCATCAATAGCGCTGATCATTGCCTGTTCGGCGGTCGCACAATAGGTGCGGCAGGGTGAGACCTCACTGCGTTCAAAGCGCTCGCGATAGTCGGCGACTTGGGCATCGGCACAAACGCCGCCGATCTCGGTGACATAGCCGAATACCTCGACACCCAAAGCACGCAAAAATGTCGCACACAGGGCGCCAACGGCAACACGAGCCGCCGTTTCCCTGGCGATGGACCGTTCTAGGATATTGCGGGCATCATCCTGCCGATATTTAATCACGCCACTTAGATCGGCGTGCCCGGGACGCGGATGGGTGATGGCGATATCCTGCTGCCGATCCTCCGCGGCCGAAGACATGGCTTTCTGCCAATTTTCCCAGTCGCGGTTCTGAATCGAGAGAGTAATCGGCGAGCCAAGGGTCTTGCCCCAACGTACGCCGGAAAGAAACTTCACCTGATCCCGTTCGATCTGCATTCGACCGCCACGTCCATAGCCTTCCTGACGCCTGGCTAGGTGGCGATTAATGTCAGAAACGCACAATTCTAGATTGGCGGGTATCCCTTCAACAATAGCGGTCAGGCCAGGACCGTGGGATTCGCCTGCCGTTAGATAACGTAATTCCATGATTCTGTTCTGCCTTTCCCTTAACTCGAAAAAAAGGACAGGCGGGCACCTGTCCTTTGAGGAATGCTAAAAACAATAGATGAGTTGAAACGGTTTTACTAGTCCAAAATGCGTGGCGTGATGAAGATCAACAGTTCACGACGCTCATTGCTGACCGAATGGCTCTTGAAGAGGTAACCAAGGACGGGTATGTGCTGCAACCAAGGAACACCGCCATCGGCCTCCTGCTGGTCCTCGATGAAGATTCCACCAATGACCGTAGTTTCACCGTCCTGTACCAGCACCTTGGTTTCGGCCTGCTTGGTATCGATAGCCGGTGCTGAACCCAGGCCGGTCGGTACCGTAGCGCCCCGAGAGTCGTTTTTGGCTTCGATTTCCAAAAAGATCGAACCGTCCGGATTGATTTCAGGGGTTACTTTGAGGCTTAGTTCGGCCTTCTTGAACTCGGTTTTAGTCCCCTCATCGCTAGTAGTGGTGTAGGGAATCTCGGTCCCCTGCGAAATTTCCGCTTCCTCACCGTTCAGGGTGGTGACTCGGGGGGTGGAAACAATACGTCCGTGGCCGGACTGTTCCAGAGCAGCAATGCGTAAGTCGAGAATCAGCTTGTCGAGGCCGACCTTGCCGAAGGTAAAGTCCGAGGCAAAGCCGGCGCTACCGGCAGCCAGACTCGCCGGGTTAAGAGCAAAGCTACCACCCATACCGGTATCTCCCCCCACACTGTTGATTCCGGACGGATTGTTATCGTAAGAGATTCCCCAGTTCACCCCCAAATCCCGGGAAAAGGTAGAACTAGCCTCAACTATGCGGGCCTCGATCAAAACCTGCCGTTCCGGTGTGTCGAGCAGCGCGACCAGCTGTTTAATACTGGCGACCGCCGACGGAACATCAGTAATAATTAGTTTTTTATCGCGAACATCTTCGATAATGCTGCCACGCTCAGTCAAGCGCTTGCCACTCTTCGAAGCGACTGAACCAACATCGGTATAGTTTACCGTCACCACTTCCGTGACCAGGTCTTCCATTTTTTCCAGTGCACGACTGGCGGTAAACTCTTCTTGCTGCATCTTGCGAATCCGCTCTTTAGGCATGATACGCACGATGTTACCTTCGCGCAGCATTCCCAGCCCCTTGATATCCATAATCAAATCAAGGGCTTGGTCCCAAGGCACATCCACCAGTCGCAGAGTAATGGACCCCTTAACATCGTCGCTAGCGATAATATTAAGGTCGCTGACTTCGGCGATTAATTGCAGAATATTGCCGATGTTGGCATCATCAAAAACCAAACTGATCTTCTGCCCAGCATACCCTGGTTTTTGAATAAGATTAGGAGAACTATTGGACCTAACTGTGGGTGCAAAGGAATTAGAATCAGCCGTCTCAGTGGCACTATCTTCAGCGACAAATCCCTGCTCGGCTTTTGCAGAAAAACCCGGGGCCAACCGATCTACCGGCACCCGTTGGGTAGATAACGCAGCAGGAGCCAGCTCGGCAAAGGGTCCATCCTCCACAATGAAGCGAACAATATTGCCTTCTTTTTGCAGCTTATAAGGAACAGGACCCTTTAACTGCACGGCGAAACGTACATCCTGAATACCGTTGGCAAATACAGTATAAGGCGTCACCAGACGTATGGCGCTAGGGAAACTCGACGGATCGACTGCACGACGTAGCGCTCGACTGATCTCGGCATTGTTGATGCCAAAACGAACCATGTCACCTTCGGCCACAGGTTCAAGCAGGGTTGCCAAACCAGAAAGCGTCAGGGTCAAGACCGACTGACCGTCGTCTGCTTTAAAGTCGATAGCGGTAACGGTTACCGGTACCCCTTCGGTTAGCGGGACATCCTCTTGCGATGCCGGAACCACCTCGTTCACAATGGGTTTTCCATTCCAGGCCACCTGAACCGCCTGCCCCGTTGATGAAACACTAAATTCCGGCAGTTGCTCGTTAACTGTATCAAACACAAACCGAGTTTTGCTCGGATACACTCCG
>JAIOSZ010000172.1 GCA_021107335.1 Desulfuromonadaceae bacterium
CGGAAAATTCACCGAGGCGGATACGGCCCTGGCCCATGTGGTGCACGATGCCCGGCTCACCGCGATTAGAGCAGAGAAAGGCGATGCCGCCCAGTACCCGTTCGCTGCCGAAGGCTTCCGCCAGTAGTTCCTCGTTGCCGAGCCCGTTTTGCAGGGTGAGAACGCAGGTGTCGCCTTGCATCAGGGGGGCGACTAGTTCGATCAACCGATGGTTAGCAAAGGTCTTGAGGCCGACCAGCACCAAATCGACAGGGCCGAGCTCAGTGGGATCGAGAGCGCACTGCACGGGGTGCAGATGAAAGTCTCCATTGGGAGAGGTGACCTTCAGACCTGCTTCGCGAATGGCCTGATAGTCCCGGCGTAGTAGAAAGCGCACATCATTTCCAGCCTGTTGCAGCATGGCACCGTAGTAGAGGCCCAGGGCCCCGGCGCCGACGATAGCTATTCTCATCGAGTGTCTCCGTCATATTTTTGGTGATGGTGGGCTAGGTCCGTCTGGTGGCATTGGGTGGCAGACGGACTAAGGTCGCAATTCTATCTGTAACACAGAGGACAGGCGAGCGCCATGCTTGGAGTATCGGTCCGCAAAAAGGGGCGCTTCCTTGACGGATTGGGGGTTTTTGTGATACCTTGTTAGGATTCTAAAAGGAGAAACTCATGTTCAAAGTTGGAGATTTAGCTGTCTACCCTACTCAGGGAGTTGGGGTAATTGAATCGATTGAATCCAAGGAGTTTGTTGGCGAAAAACATGATTTCTACATTTTGAGAATTCTCGACAGCGATATGACCATTATGATTCCGGTGAATAATACCGGGTCGGTGGGTATGCGCACGCTGATCGACAAGGAGCGCGTGGCTAGTATCTACGACGTGTTTAACGACAAGGCGGAGATCGGCCAGGCTATCGCTTCCTGGAGTCGCCGTCAGCGCGGTTATAACGACAAGATCAAATCCGGTGACCTGTTCGAGGTGGCCGAGGTGTTGCGTGACCTGTATCAGATCAAAGAAAACAAAGAACTGTCCTACGGCGAAAAAAAGGTTCTGGAGCTGGCCCGCAAGCTACTGGTCAAGGAAGTGGCTTTGGCTGCCGGTACCGAGGAACAACAAGTTGTCGAACGGGTCGAGAGTTTCTTCCACTAATGTTCTTTTGGAAGCCGGGTCGCAGCCCGGCTTCGACCACTGACCTTCTGTAGGGCCCTTCCACCAGTAGTCTCAAACCAGGGCAAGTCTGCAACCGAGCCCCCTGCTCTGTTAGAGTCTGAATGTTATTCTCATGAGTGTTTTTGTTCTCATTCCTGCTGCTGGTATGGGGCGCCGCATGGGCGCCACCGTCAACAAGCAGTATCTGCCTCTTAATGGTCGGCCGATTCTGGGCCACACCATCGCCTTGTTCGACGAACATCCCCTTATTGATCAGATTTACGTCATTACTCCGGCCGATGAATTCGAGCTGTGTCGTCGCGAGGTGCTGGATCCCGGCAATTTTTGCAAGGTTCAGGGCTTGGTTCCGGGCGGTGCCGAGCGCCAGGATTCGGTGCGTAATGGTCTGCAGGCCTGCGCCGCCGGTCCCGACGATATTGTGTTGATTCACGACGGGGTGCGGCCTCTGCTGCAGCCGGAACTCATCGATCGGCTGGTGGCCGCGGTGCAAGAGCGGGGCGCCTGCCTGGTGGGAGTGCCGGTTAAAGACACCATTAAGCAGGTGGTTGATGGTCGCATCGAGGGGACTCCCGACCGCAGTGGCCTGTGGCAGGCCCAGACTCCACAAGCTTTCCGTTATGGCCAGATTCTGGAGGCCTATCGGCGGGCGCAGCAGGACGGTTTCCGCGGCACCGACGATGCTTCGCTGGTGGAACGTCTCGGTCAGCCGGTGACGATGATCGCCGGCAGCTATCGCAATATTAAGCTCACCACGCCCGAGGACCTGCTGCTGGCCCGGGCCTTTCTTGACAGTCCAGAGGAGGTTTGTCCATGATGCGCATCGGCCACGGCTACGATGTTCACCAGTTGGTCGCCGAGCGGCAGCTGATTCTCGGCGGCGTTGAGGTGCCCTATCGCCTCGGTCTGCTCGGTCATTCCGATGCCGACGTGCTGCTGCACGCTATCTGCGATGCGATTCTCGGCGCTCTGGGGGCTGGCGACATCGGCAAGCATTTTCCCGACACCGATGCGACCTATCGGGGCATCTCCAGCCTTAAACTACTGCGACATGTGGTTTCCCTGGCGGCGGCTCAGGGCTACACCGTCGGCAACCTGGACAGTACGGTGATCGCTCAGCGACCCAAGCTGGCCCCCTATATCGGTGAGATGGTGGATCAAATCGCTGTGGCCTGCGATGTCTGCGCCAGTCGCATCAACGTGAAGGCCACCACCACCGAAGAACTCAGTTTCGAGGGACGCGGCGAAGGCATCTCAGCCCATGCCGTGGTGTTGCTGCAGGCCGTGGCGAAAGACTGAGCACGGTCAGTTGGGGCGTCTATTGTAATGGACGGTTGCTTTTCCGGCTAAAATCTGCCACTTTCTGAACTGTTCAGAAGGTGGTTTTTCAACAGTCTGCGGGGTTATATCCGCTTTTTTCAAACAGACGATCAGGACGACAACGATCATGGATAATAGCAACGACAGTAACGTTCCTGCGGCACCGAGTAACTTCATCCGTACCCTTGTCGACAAGGACCTGGCCGCCGGCAAGAACGATGGTGCGGTGGTGACTCGTTTTCCGCCGGAACCCAACGGTTATTTGCATATCGGCCATGCCAAGAGCATCTGCCTCAATTTCGGTCTGGCCCGGGATTATGCTACCGCGCCGGGTGGGGCCCGCTGTCATCTGCGATTTGACGACACCAATCCGGTCAAAGAAGAGCAGGAGTATATTGACTCCATCAAGGATAATCTGCGCTGGCTCGGCTTCGACTGGGGCGATAATGAATTTTATTCTTCGGATTATTTCGACCAGCTCTATGCCTGGGCGATGCAGCTCATTGAGGCTGGCAAGGCTTATGTTGAAGATCTGACGGCAGAGGAGATGCGCACCTATCGCGGCACTCTCACCGAGCCGGGTAAAAACAGCCCCTCTCGCGACCGCACAGTGGCTGAGAACCGGGAACTGTTTGAAAAGATGAAGAACGGCGACTATCCCGATGGCGCCAAGGTGCTGCGGGCCAAGATCGATATGGCTTCGCCCAACCTGAACCTGCGGGATCCGGTCCTGTACCGTATTCTCCACGCCGAGCACCATCGCACCGGTAATCAATGGTGTATCTACCCCATGTACGATTTCACCCATGGTCAGAGCGATTCGTTGGAGGGCGTCACTCACTCCATCTGTACCCTCGAATTCGCGGATCATCGGCCTCTTTACGACTGGTTCCTCGATCAACTGGAGATTCATCATCCCCAGCAGATCGAATTTGCCCGCCTCAACATCAACTATACGGTGATGAGCAAGCGCAAGTTGCTGGAACTGGTGGAGGGCAGTTTTGTCAGCGGTTGGGACGATCCCCGCATGCCGACCCTGGCCGGTTTACGCCGGCGCGGCTACACCCCGGCTTCTATCCGTAATTTCTGTGAGCGGATCGGTGTCTCGAAAAAGGGTAGTTGCGTCGATATCGGTTTTCTCGAAAGCTGCATTCGCGAAGATCTTGACCACAGTGCGCCCCGGGCCATGGCGGTTCTTAACCCGCTGCGGGTGGTGATCAATAACTATCCTGAAGGTCAGGTCGAAGAATTCCAAGCGCCGGTTCATCCCCAGCAGC
>JAIOSZ010000209.1 GCA_021107335.1 Desulfuromonadaceae bacterium
ATACACCTTCGGTGAGATGACCTTGCTGTCGAAAGGAGTCAAGCTGCCGGGAAAGCTGCCGGGCATTGCGGCCGATCTCGCTTTGGTCTTTTTTAAAGGTGTCGATTTCTTCGATAACAGTGATAGGTACGACGACATCGTTTTCTTCAAAACGCAGCATCGCCAGGGGGTCGTGGAGAAAGACGTTGGTGTCAAGAATATAGACTTTTTTCATGACGTCCTTTCGTAAGCCTTTCGTTAACTTATCGTTGCCCAAAGCAGTTATTGCTATCAAAAAGTCATGTGATGACTAAGCAAAAATTTCGACCTACAAGGCGTAGTGATTTTTCAGGGGTGAAGGCATACACTATTAGTATGTCGAAGTCCTGAAAGAGCACTGCAACGTAGTAGGGTGGATTTTTTGCGACGCCTTTAACGGTTGCAAATTAACACTGCCTTCAGTCCTTTGGCAACCGCCTTTTGCACGTTGCACGTCGATGTTCTGCCCCACGAATAAAGCTTATTTAGATATTAACTCAATTAACCTTTCAGGGTAAACTCAAGAAGCTGCAGGGGGCGAAATACGGATCATTTTTGTGGAAAAAATGGTGCCCTTGCATCTTGACAAAACTCAACATATTGTGGTTTAAATCATCAGCAACCACAGCATATTGAAACTTCAACCTTTTATGACCGGCCTTGGCGCCGATCATCTTCAGCCGGAGAAAAAAGCATGAGCAACAGCACCCCCAGCGAACCGCAACTGTCCAACAATGCCCTGACTGTTCTTGAGCGCCGTTACCTGAAACGTAACGAGCAGGGTCAGGTCCTGGAGCAACCTGCCGACATGTTCCGCCGGGTGGCCCATGCGGTTGCCGCCGCCGAAGATCTATTCGACCAAGGCGAGAATTCGGCCGCCCTCGAAGAGGAGTTCTACCGGCTGCTGACCTCTGTAGAATTTCTTGCCAACTCGCCGACCCTGATGAACGCCGGCCGGGAAATCGGGCAGCTGTCAGCCTGCTTTGTACTACCCGTGGAAGATTCCATGGAGAGCATCTTTGAGGCCATTAAAAACACCGCTCTGATTCACAAGAGCGGCGGCGGTACCGGCTTTTCCTTTACGCGAATACGGCCGGTCAACGATGTGGTGCTGTCCACCAAGGGGGTCTCGTCCGGCCCCATCTCTTTCATGAAGGTGTTTGATGCCGCGACTGAAACCATCAAGCAGGGTGGCACCCGCCGCGGGGCCAACATGGGCATCCTGCGCATCGACCATCCCGACATCATGGACTTCATCATGGCCAAGGAAGACCAGACGGTATTGACCAATTTCAATCTCTCCGTCGGCCTGACCGAGGCCTTTATGGAAGCAGTGGAGACCGGCGGCAGCTACGATATCATCAACCCGCGGGACGGTCAGGTGGTTAAGCAAAAGGACGCCCGCAAGGTCTTTGAGAGAATCGTCGAAATGGCCTGGACCAACGGTGAGCCAGGCATGGTGTTTCTTGATCGCCTCAATCGCGACAATCCCACCCCCCACGTGGGAGAATTCGAAGCTACCAACCCCTGTGGCGAACAACCGCTGCTCCCTTACGAGTCCTGTAACCTCGGTTCTATCAACCTGGCCCGCATGGTCACCGCCGATGGCCAGGTGGATTGGGACAAACTGCGTCATACCGTAAAGCTGGCCACACGCTTTCTCGATAACGTTATCGAAATCAACAAGTACCCTCTGGAAGAGATTCGCGAAATGACCCGCTCCAATCGCAAGATTGGCCTCGGCATCATGGGTTGGGCGGACATGCTGGTGCTGCTGAAACTCGCTTACAGCGACAGCGAAGCGGTGGAACTGGCCGAACAGCTGATGGGGTTCATCACCCGGGAATCCCGCGAGGCTTCTCGTAAGTTGGCCAAGGAAAGAGGTTCCTTTCCTAATTTTGTCGGCAGCAGCTACGACCTGGCCGGAGAAAAGGCCCTGCGTAACGCCACCTGTACCACCATCGCACCGACGGGCACCATCTCTATCATCGCCAACTCTTCAAGCGGCATCGAGCCGATCTTTGCCGTCTCCTATGTGCGGCAGGTTCTCGACAATGACGTGCTGGTGGAGGTTCACCCCCTCTTCGAAAAGATCGCCAGAGAGCGGGGCTTCTATTCGGCGGAACTGATGAAGGATATTGCCGAACACGGTACCATTCAGGATTTTGAGCAGATTCCGGCGGATGTGCGGCGAGTTTTCGTGACCGCCCACGATATTACCCCTGAGGATCATATCCGCATGCAAGCGGCCTTTCAGAAACACACCGACAATGCCGTCTCCAAGACGGTCAACTTCCCGCACGACGCCACCCGCGACCAGGTGGCCGAGGTCTACCTGATGGCCTACCAACAGGGCTGTAAGGGGGTGACCATCTACCGCGACGGATCAAGGGACATGCAGGTGCTGTCGGTAGCCAAGAGCAGCGAGCAGCCAGAGAAACAGGTCGTGCCGACCGAATCCGGGAAAAGCGGTCGTAAACGGGAACGGCCACGGGCCTTGACCGGCTCCACCTACCAGATGGAAACGGGCTGTGGCCCCCTGTATGTCACCATCAACCGAGACGACAGCGGCCTGTTTGAGCTCTTTACCACCATGGGTAAAGCCGGCGGCTGTGCTGCCAGCCAGTGTGAAGCGATTGGTCGCCTGGTCTCTCTGGCTTGGCGTAGCGGCGGCCAAGCCCGTCAGACCGTCAAGCAGCTGATCGGCATCACCTGTCATAAACCGGCAGGCTTCGGTCCCAACCGGGTGACCTCCTGCGCCGATGCGGTGGCCAAGGCCATTCAGATGCACATGCTCAGCGAAACCGATGAAGAATCACAGGTCTCCTACAACGCTAATAGCGGCGCTTGCCCTGATTGTGGTGGCCCCGTCGAACACGAAGGCGGCTGCTGTGTCTGCCACTCCTGCGGCTATTCTGAGTGTGCCTAAGACCATGAGCGACTGGGAAGATCTCTGTAAACAATGCGGCCTGTGCTGTTTCGAAAAGTGGATCGATCACAACGGCCGGGTGCATACGACCCCGATCCCCTGTCGCTATTTGGATATTGTAAACCGCACCTGCAAGGTTTATCACAAACGCTTTACCGTCGATGAAGGTTGCGTCAAGCTGACCCCCGAGGTAGTGCGCTCGGTCAACTGGCTACCGGAGGAATGTGCCTACGTAGCCCACGTGAATAAATGCGACCCCGAGTGAGGCGATGAAACCAACCAGGCAACCGACAACGGGTGCAACGACACCAAAACTGTCCCAGGCCCGCTTTGCCTGGTGCATGTACGATTGGGCCAATTCGGCCTTTGCTACTGTGGTCTTGGCAGCGGTGCTGCCGGTCTATTTTGCTGCCCTGGTGCCGGCCGGCGGCGGCACCCTGTGCCTGTTTGGCCATTGCCTTACACTGCCAGCCACAGCCCTGTGGAGCTATGCGGTCACCTGCTCGATGCTCTTGGTGGCGGTGACCGCTCCCTGGCTCGGTGCCCATGCCGATCGCTACTGCACCCGGCGGCGCTGGCTGATTATCTGCTGTCTGACCGGCTCCGCCGCTACCTGCCTGCTGGTCATGGCCGGACCGGGCCGCTACCTGCTGGCGGCCGCTCTGTTTGTGGTGGCCAACGCCTGCTTCGCCGCTGGCAATATCTTCTACAACGCCTTCCTGCCCATGCTCTCCAAGGGGACGGAGATGGACCGCCTATCGGCCCGGGGCTTCGCCTTCGGCTATCTGGGCGGCGGCCTGGCCCTGCTGCTGGTCTTCCTTCTCATCAGCCGACCGGCATTCTTCGGTCTGGCCGATGGCGCCTTCGCCAGCCGGGTCGGTTTTCTACTGACCGGCCTCTGGTGGGCGCTCTTTGCCCTACCCGCCTTTCGTCATCTGCGGGAAGAACAGGGGCCCACGGCCGGGCCCTTTCCCCTCGGCGGCTGGCGGGGTTATCTGCGCACCTTTAGAAAAATCGCTTCCACTCCCGATCTGCTGCGCTTTCTATTGGCCTTTCTCTGCTATAACGATGGTATTCAAACCATTATCGTAGTCGCAGCCATCTTCGCCCGCGAAGAATTGGCTATCAGCCAGACCAGCATTCTCGGCTGTTTTTTAATGATTCAATTCGTTGCCATGCCCGGCGCCCTGCTCTTCGGCCGCCTGGCTGGCCGTTACGGCAGCAAACGGGCCCTGCTGACCAGCCTGCTGCTGTTTATTGTCGTCACTGTTTACGCCTACCATATGGAACAGGCTTGGCAGTTCTGGTTACTCGGCCTGCTGGTAGCCCTAATTCTCGGCGGCAGCCAGGCGATCAGTCGCTCTTTCTATGGTGCCCTCATTCCCCCCGGACACAATGCCGAATTCTATGCTTTCTATGCCATCAGCGGAAAATGCGCCTCGGTGCTGGGCCCCTTATCTTTTGCTCTGCTGATCCAACTGACAGGGTCCAACCGCTCCGCCATCCTTGGCTTGGCCGTTTTTTTCATCCTGGGTGTTGCGCTGTTACTCACCGTCAATGAGCAGCGCGGAAGGCAGGCGGCCCAACTCGGCGAGCCTTGAAACCACCCCCATATCGGTATTATTTGGTATACGGAAAAAAGAACATTTTAACCTGGACATTTCTGACCTTCCAGGTTATATTTAAAAAAATATGGCCCAGAAACAAGGGGAACTCTCATGAAACCCAGCAACCATAAGGAGACAAAAATGAGCAAGAAGTGGCAATGTACCGTTTGTGGTCTGACCGAGCAGGGCGTAGTGCCTCCCAAGACCTGTTCCAAGTGTGGCGTAAAATCCGATCGATTTATCAAAATCAAGTAACGTTATCGATCAAACAATAGCTTAGACGACAAAAGGGCCCCACTTCGGGGCCCTTTTGTCGTCTAATAATCAGGTTACCGGCTCCTGCCGGTTTTCTAATTGCCCCTATGTACTTGTCGCCTAGGAACTAAGGCGTCCCTGCAAAGTCTGCTCAGAGAAGTTGTCGACCATCACGGACAGCAACTGCCCCTCAAGTCCGGCCGGTCCTGAAAAGGCCACCTGCAGATAGTTGCCACTCA
>JAIOSZ010000129.1 GCA_021107335.1 Desulfuromonadaceae bacterium
TCGCACCGCCGCCGATCATCATTACCTGCAGAGCGCTTGCGCCCGTTACGGCATCCATTTCCGTCGGCCCGGTAACGGTCTCTCCCACCGGGTGCCTCTGGAAACTTTCGGCCGCCCCGGTTTGACCCTGCTTGGCGCCGACAGTCACACGCCTGCTGCTGCTGGCTTGTCCATGCTGGCCATGGGGGCCGGTGGCCTCGACGTGGCCCTGGCTATGGCTGGCCGCCCCTATTACCTGCCCTGCCCGCAGGTTATGGGGGTGCGGTTGACGGGAAAACTGTCTGACTGGGTGAGCGCCAAGGATATGATTCTCGAGATGCTGCGGCGCTACGACGTTAAGGGCTGTGTCGGCATGGTGGTGGAATACTATGGTCCCGGCGTCGCTACTTTGTCCGTCGAGGATCGGGCGGCCATCGGCAACATGGGCACCGAACTTGGCGCCACCAGCTCACTGTTCCCTTCCGACGAGCAGACCCGCGCCTATCTGGTCGCCCAGGGGCGCGAAGAAGCTTGGCAGCCTCTGTCCGCCGATGAGGGCGCCCGTTACGATGCCTATGACGAGATCGATCTGGCCACCGTTGAACCCCTTATCGCCTGCCCCTCATCGCCGGGCAAGGTGGTGGCGGTGGCTGAGGTGGCCGGCACCAAAGTCCATCAGGTGATCGTCGGCTCCAGCGCCAACAGCGGTTACAAGGATCTGTTGCGGGTAGTGCGTATTCTCGAAGGCCGTCACAGCGCCCCGGAGACCGATCTGCACATCAACCCCGGCAGCCGCCAGGTACTAGAGAATATTGCCGAGGCCGGTGGCATTCTGCCACTGATGATGGCCGGGGCCAAGATTCACCAGTCCGGCTGTCTCGGCTGCATCGGCATGGGTCAGGCGCCCGGCACCGGCCAGGTCAGTCTGCGCACCTTTCCCCGTAATTTCCCCGGGCGCTCCGGTACCAAAGACGACCAGGTCTACCTCTGTTCTCCCGAAACGGCGATGGCTGCCGCTCTAACCGGGGTTATCACCGACCCCAGGGAGCTTGGAGGGCAGATGGTCTACCCACAGATTGTAGAGCCGCAGAGGCGGCTTATAGACCGTTCTTCGGTCGTCTATCCCAGTGAGGAATTACGCCTTACCGAGGTGGTGCGTGGTCCCAATATTAAACCCTTTCCCGAATTTGCTCCCCTGCCCGAGGCCTTGCGACTCACCGTAGCCCTCAAGGTGGGCGACAATATCTCCACCGACGGCATCATGCCCGCCGGCAACAAAGTGCTGCCGCTGCGCTCCAACATCGAGGCGATCAGTGAATTCGTCTTCTATCAGCTGGATTCTGACTTTCATGCGCGCTGTCGCGAACTGGGCGATGTGGCGGTGGTCGGCGGCGACAACTACGGCCAGGGCTCCAGCCGCGAGCACGCCGCATTGGCACCGCGCTATCTTGGAGTAAGGGTCAAATTGGCCAAGAGTTTCGCCCGTATTCACCAGGCCAACCTGTGCAATTTTGGTGTTTTGCCATTGGTTTTTAAGAATCAGGCCGATTACGACCGGCTGGCAGAGGGCATGGTGCTCGAAATCGGTGATGTGCGACAGCGCGTCGAACGGGGCGATAGGGAAATCCCCGTGCAGTTAAACGGTGACGAGGTCATCGCCTTGCTGGAGGTCTCTCAACGTCAGCGGGATAGCCTGCTGGCAGGAGGAACGCTGAACCAGGTGCGGCAGGAACTGGTGGAATAATCCTGAAATAGGTCGTGTTGCCACATCCTGTTGATCGTTCAGTCGACCCAATTGAACAACGGTTTTTGGTTGATAGGGGCTGAATATGCCCTTGATTGATGGACCCTCTTCCTCTGCCGCTTTTATCCGCTGCAGATAGCGGTTATCCCTCTCGCGATTTGACAACAATACAAGGGCTGGTGTAAGAAACACAGGTTGTTTTAGTGGCTTTCTTTTAGTGGAAAATGCTGGCTATCAGAGCGTGGCTTTATCTGCTGGCGATACTGCGATTGACCGCACCTTTGAACTTAAATATCTTTTTGACAGGTCAGGTTTTGTTTTGAATAAATTACTCAAACGCCGTTACTGTTTTCCCCTCGCCGTAGGGGATGTCATCTCCAGCCTGCTCTCGCCGTTCACCTGGGGCTATCGGAGTCATAAATCGCAGGCTCCCCTGCGGATTCCTGACGATTTTTTCGGTATAAATATCGCTTCTTCCGAAGACGAGCGTTGCGATGATTATGTCTTGGCCCGTCTTCGTGAGCTCGGCATCAATAATGTGCGGATGGGATTCAGTTATTGTAGTTTTGACAGCCCGGCAACCCGATTCCTTGAGACGCTTCTTGATGAGAAATTTGAGGTTTCTTTGGTGGTTCTTCCGCCCTTGGACATGGCCAGAAAGATACTGGCGGACAAGGGAGCGCAGGAACAATGGCGGGCCTTTGTTGCCGAGGTCTTCAGCCGCTATGCCCAGCGGGTGGAGGTTTTCGAGATCGGAAGCACTCCCAACCGTAAGAAATGGTCCGGCTTTTGTCCCCGCAGCTATCTACAGGCTTGGGACATTGCCTGCGAGGCGGCGAAAGATCATGCCGTCATTTTGGCCGGACCAAATATTCAAGACTTTGAGCCGCTTTACAATGCCGTCATTTTGTCTGCCATGGGGCGTATTTCACGGGCTCCCGATATCCATACCAACAACTTATTTGTCGAACGGGTTATCGAACCTGAGGCTTATGACCATCGTGTTTTGGGGCGCTGGGCGACTAACCTGCTAAAACTTAATCTGGTCAAAAAAGCGCGTATCTTGCAGTCTTTGGGAAAGAAGGCTGGCAGCCAGAAGACTTTTTCGACCTGTAAGTTCTGGTCGACGAAACGGCTGCGCCGTTGGTCACTCTATCCGCAGGATAAGAAGGTTGACTACCTGGCCCGTTATCTGCTGCTGGCCGCTACCAGCGGTTCCTTGGGCCGGGTCTACTGGGGGCCGATGATTTGTGGGCGCGACGGCTTGATCGATGATCCGGCTGAAGATTATCCCACCATCGATCATTCAAGCTTTTACAAACGGGTCCGTGGTGATGTCGAAGACTTTACCGTGACCCCGGCATTTTTTGCCCTGGGCTATGTCGCCCAGCGCCTTCGCAACGCCTACTGTGACTGGGCCTTCAGTGACGCCAACGGGGTTAGCTTTTTTGCCTTTACCGGCGCCGACAATGAGGTGTTTCATGTTTGTTGGTGCCGCGACAGCCAGGCCTATAGGCTAGATGGGTTGTACAGCGTGGAGCAACTAGGCGGCGCTATTTTTACCCATGCCTGCGGCAAAATCGTCGATTCACCTGTGGCGATCAATGAACGGCCGCTGTTTATCGATTTTCCGCAGCTGACCAGCCAACAATTACCGGAGCACCGATCCGTGATGACAAAGAAAAAAACAGATATACTCTACGTTGCCCTGCCCAAGGTGCAGGCCCTGCCCTGGGAGAACCGCCACTGGCGCGGAGCCTTTACCACCACCGACGAGTTGCCTTCCCCGACGCTGGGCGACCGGCTGGCTCCGGAGGAAGTGGCGCAAAAGGCCGAACTGGCGGTGCTGCGGGACCGCCGTAACCGGCTGTGGAATATCGCCCATCCTCTCGAGGAGAAACGGCAGCTGACGGTCAAGTTCAATCGCCCGCGGGGCAGCAAGCGTCTGTTGTATCTCTGCAAGCCAAGCAAGGGGCTGCGCCACTGGAATACCGCCTCCAGGATGTTGCAGAAGGGCATCAGCACGCCCTTGCCGGTGGCCTTTTATGAGCGTCACCGCAACAGCGGGGTCAGGGATAGCTACTATATCTGTCAATATATCCCTGGGGCCTTTTCCTCGCGCCAGGTGTGCAACGCTTTTCGGCAAGGGCAAACAGAGTACCTGGGGCTCGATAAACAGCAGTGGTTCGATCTGCTGACGGGCATTATTTGCAAGATGCACAATGCCGGCATCCTGCATCGGGATCTTTCTGTCGGCAACCTCATGCTCACCCAGGATGATGACGGCAAAATTACCCCTTACCTGATTGACATCGGCCGGGCCAAATTGGTGAAGAAGGCTCTTGTTGGGCGTTTGCGTATTTTGGATCTGATACGGATCTGCTATAAGCTTGATTGGCCCGATCGAGAGCTGTTAATCCAGTGTTACTGTAAGAATTGGGGCCAGTCATTACCCTCCTATTGGCGGTTGGCGGTTAAATATTATGACATTAAGCAAGGCAGCAAAAAATATCTAAAGGGGAAGCTTAAGAAAAAACGCTGAATATTTTATGATCCGATAGGTCGGCAGTTTCAGGCGCAAGGTCTTATTGCTGACCTGGGGTGCTTTAACGCTGGTTCTGCCCTGTTTAGCGGAGAGAATTCAATGCGACGTATGACCCTGAAA
>JAIOSZ010000122.1 GCA_021107335.1 Desulfuromonadaceae bacterium
AAAATACCGTTCGCGAGCACGGATGTCCGGCGGCAACTGAATGTGGTTCCGGTAGATCTCATCATGCTCCATGAGCCAGGCCAAAAGCCGTTCTTCTTTTTGTGACGGCTCGGTCGAGGCGATTTCGGCTACTCCCCGAACCCAGAGCAGCAGCTGGCGGCGGCCGATTCGCAGATGCTCTAGGGCCGCTTCGGTCAGGCCGTAGTGGGCGAAGACCATCCGCCGTGGCGCCAAAGCTATCATACGGTCGAGGGAGTCGAGAGCGACCTGCAAATGGAAGCGCGGCGGGGTGGCCGGTCGCATATAGATCCCTTGAGGCACCTCGCAGCGCACCCCGGCCACCTCCCCGGCAAAGAGCAGGTCGCCAATCAAATAGCAGCAATGATGCGAGGCATGTCCAGGGGTGAGAAAGGCGCGCAGGCCGGTCTTTCCAATTTCTTCCTCAAACGCCATCCGGTCCGCCGGGACCGGTAGTATTTTCCCATATTCTTCGGCGAGTTTCCCCAAGACCTTCTGCGAACCCTGCCAGAGCTTTTCCGGCGCCAGCAGATGCCGAATCCCCTGGGGATGGCAGATGACCCTGGCTTCGGGAAATTCCCGCAGCAGGGCTCCGGTCCCGCCGGCGTGATCGATATGGATGTGGGTCAACAGGACATAGTCAAGGCGCTCGATGTGGTGGCGCCGAAGCTCGCTGATCAGATGGGGGATGGTGGAGAACGGTCCGGGATCGACCAGCAGGGTGAAGTGCTCCTCCCGGTAGAGCCAGGCACTGATAAACTGGCGAAAGCCGGTGGGACCCGGCTGATCGAGATCGATGCAGAGGAGGTTTTCCATGGGCTTCCCTGGAGAATATTGGGGGAAATTTATGCTAGGTTAACTGCAAAGAAGCCAAACCAGCAAGGGGTACGAGCGAAGTCTTGTCTTTTGCTTTTGCAGGATCATTGCGAAGCGGCCAGACGCCTCGATGATCCGCTAGGCCGAGAACCCACTGTCCACAATGGCCGGGCGCGGATACAGTCCACTATCTCCTGTCCCTTTGCGTTTAGTTCCAGCGTCGGCACGGCCATAGGCAGGCTGCGCGTCAACCAGCCGGACTGGGTGGCGGTAAGAAGCCCCCAAACCGGAATCCAAGAAAGGGTGAATAGCCAGTAAAAAGAGAAGGACAGCGCCCAGCGCCAGCCGAACCAACTGCCGTAGCGCATCTGATAGACGATTGCCGGCAGGATGCCAGAAACAAGGCACCCAACAACGAGCAGGGTGAGCGTGGACGCCGGGACCAGAATTAAATGGATCAGCACGGCGAGCTTAAATACAGTGGACGTGATCATGCTGAATAGCTGGGTGACGCTGAACAGGCGCAGCCAATGGCCCCCGCTGTCAGCGGGCCGGAAAGGACGGCAGAGGAAGGACAACATGACCAGATTTTCGCGAATGTTGCTGCGCGCCCAACGCATTAGCATCTTGCGCAATTCGGTGTACTGAGCCGGGGCCTTGGTAAAAACCACGGCATGGCGCTGATAAACCACTCGATGCCCAGAAGCGAGTACAATGTTGGTCAGTGCCCGGTCCTCGCCGATGGTGGCCGGTTTACCCCTAAAGGTCTGGACAGCCCAGGCCGCAAGGTGGGGCTCGATCATCCGGGCGCGAAAGGCCGACAAGGCCCCCGGGGTACAGAACACACCACCATAGACGCTTTGCCCGGAACGGATGAAATCGAAGGCGCTGGTGAAGGAGACCTCCATCATTTTGGGGATGGCGCCTTCGTCAACATTCAACACCCGTACGTTTCCGGCCACGGCGCCGACCCGTGGGTCGCGCACCAGGGGACTGACCACCTGGCGCAAGGTATCGGGCAGCACTTCGGAATCGGAATCTATGGTCACATGGATCTGCCCGACCGCTTGCGCAAAGCCGGCCATCAACGCCTGCCGCTTCCCTTTGTTACAAGGCTGGCGGATCAACTGGACGCGCTGGGGATATTCCTCCAAGGCCTTTTGCATCCATTGCCAGGTATCATCCTGCGAGCCGTCATCCACACAGATCACCTGCATTTTCTGCTGCGGATAGCAGCTGGCCATAACCGATCGGACCGTAGACAGAACTTGCGGCCCCTCATTATAGGCCGGGATGACCACCGTGAGATCGGGCAGCAGAGCATCCTCTACCGGATCGTAGGGTTTGTAGATTAAAGCGAAGACCAGGCGCCAGAGAAGTATTAAACCCGCTACAACCAACAGGCTGACCGCCAGGGCGTGGTTTCCGGACCACAAATGGGGATTGAAGGCTACTACGGCGTCCCTATACGCTAGGAATTTCAAAACAATCATGGCGAGGGCCGAAGCGACGACCACGGCAACCAGTTTGGGATAATACTTGCCTGCATTAACAAAGTGTGAGGCGATGTTCAAGTTGGATCTCCTTCGGTGGGGCCTTCGATCAAGCGTATTAAATAACGGTAGATTACATTTGGCTTGTTTGAACCGGCCCGAGGACAAGAACCCCACGGGACCATGCGACGGATTGTTCGGCGCCCCGCAAAAAAGGCCCGCGTGCTGTTCTGCACACGGGCCTTTCAATGGGCAAAAATCGGACCTGGTTGGGAAGAACTCCAGGAACTCCCTTGGGTGATTTTTGTCGAAGCAGAGCCAGCACACCCCTAAACATTTACGCAGGGCAGAGCGCTTTTCCAATCGAGCGCTGGATCCGAGTCAGGTCCACCAATAAAGCCAATTGTGTCAACCTAGCACATCCGCCCTGTGGAAGTGAACTGTAAGCATGGGCGGGCGTTTTTCCAGAGCTTATTTGTAAGGTTTTGCGAAGGCATCGCCCCTGGTTTTGGTTTTTTTTTTGAGGGGGGGGGGATCGGAAGCATTTATCCCCCACGCAAAAAGGCCCTTCCCCTGGGGAAGAGCCTTTTTTGTTGTGTTTCGCTTACGGTAAGGTTACTGCAAACACTGCAGCAAGCCCATCGCCCACTGGCACCCGCCGCAGGGTTCCTCCTGAGTGTAGCAATCCTGTTCGAAATCGTCTTCTCGCAACAGGTCGCAGGGGGCTACGGCGCAGTTGCAGCAGTAGGGATAATCGAACTCATGGACGTTTTCGCGGAATTTGCGAAAAGCCTGATCGTTCCAGATATCGAGTAGCGGTCGTTCGCCGACGTTTCCGAATACCTTAGGTTTGACCAGTCGGTCCCAGTCGCTGATAAAACAGCGAAACTGATGCCAGAGGAAGTAACAGGGATGCACCGAACCGTCCCAGGAGATAAAAGCGCCGCCGTCTTCGACAAAATCGCATTTACGTTCGTAGCGGGGAACCGCCGCGGGCAGTTTCAGTTCGATACCCAGACTCGTTGCCAGCTCTTCCGCCTCGGCAAACAGGGTCTGCATCTGTCCAGCGTGGTCGGCGCTACGCTTCAACAATCTTGGCATGTCGAGAAAGACATCCTTGCTGCGCGCCTCGGCCCGCAACTCATCGACCATCTCCATCATTCGGGCAATCTTAGGATCAATCGTCGGCACAAACCGGCCTAATTCCCAGCGAGGATCGTAATCGCTCACATCGAGCCCCAGGCGGGTGACCTTGTCCCGCCAGCGGGTGAAGATCTCGACAGCGGCATCGGTGGAATTATCGTAGGCGACCTCATCGATATAGGCGCCATCGTAGACCAGTGCTTGGGTGACGAGCATAAAGTCGGCCCCCCGGTCGGCGACCCAGCGCAGGGTGTCCAGCAGCTGCTGTTTGTTTTCTTGCACTAGCACGAACTCGACGCCGACCTTCAGTCGAGTATCGGGTTGCCGTTTGCGCGGGGCGGCCGGATAGGCAAACGCCCGCTCCATGTCGGCGAGGTCTTCCCCTTCGCGCACCTTGCTGCAGGTATCGGGTTTTACCTCATCCACCGACCGGCACAGTCTACCGAGGCCGCGGGCGCCCACAGCCCAAG
>JAIOSZ010000324.1 GCA_021107335.1 Desulfuromonadaceae bacterium
CCGTCGGTGGCCGCAAGAAGAGGGCCTGTTTCGCAAAGGGCCGCACCTGTAAAAGTTCAACCAGTGACCGTAGCTCCGCCTGCAACGTTGCCCTCTTTGCCTTTAGTCGAAGTGCCCTCGGCCGCAGCGACTGTTGTTCGAGCGGAAACCCTGTCCGGTCCTCTGTATGGCCCGCTGGCTGTTTCCGGTCAGCCTCGCAGTTTGGCTCTGCTGGCCGGCAGTGATATCAACGATCTGCAACTGGGCCTGCTCTACGATGACAAGCTGGTGCTCAATCGGCTGGGGGAATTCGGCCTGGAGCCGATCACAGAATTCAGTCCGGAATTAGGAACCCAAAGGGGATTGCATCTCGATGCTGCCGATCTGAATTCCGATGGCAGCAGGGAGCTGGCGGTTTTGTGGGTTGAAGACGTACAGGGAATTTATCAGGGCACCGATTCTAAACCCCATGCCTGGCTACTTGCTTCTGATTTGAAGCCGCTGTTAGCCGATCTGAGCGGCTATCTCCGCCTGCACGATCAGCAGGCAGTGTTGCAGAGGCGCGGTCCTTACGCGCCCTTTAAGGGGCCGGTGTTGGGTCTCAGTCAGAAGGATGGAGCCTGGTCTGTCGATGACCAGCCTATGGATTGGGGTGGGGCTATTTTTGCCAGTACTCCTTTCAATGAACGGTTGGCTCTTGGTTATGATGACCAGGGGCGCCTGCAACTGGTGGGCAGAAAGCAGGGACAGCCACTTCCCGGGGGCCTGCTGCTGCACGATTTGGGTGGTTTTAGCGGTCCTCAACTGGCGGTTTCACTGGAGAGTCCCCAGTACCGTTCCGGGTTTGCAAAAGAAGACCTGGTGCGGGAGACCTATCATGCCCTGCCTCCGCGTATGGCCATTGCGGCGGACGGATCAGCCTATACGGTACGGCGAGGTCGTAGCGCCGGCTTGCCTCTGTTGGGCAAGCCTTCTGGCCAGGATCGGGTCGTGCGCGTGCTGCCGCGAGACAATCGCCTTTTGTTGGCCGAGCCTTTTGCCGGGGTTGACGCCTATATTCTCGATTTTGCTTTACTGGAACGACCGGGAAAGCAGCCTGCGGTCATTTTACTGCTTAACGATCGAGAAGACGGTAAAGGTGCCGCCCATCTCTTGATTCAGGTGGACCGTTAGGTCTCTGGCTAAAAAACCAGAGGCCTGAGATGATGGAACTCACTTTTGACTGGATTTTTTTTCCGGTGGGTTTATTGTTGATAGATCGATATTATTAATGCAATAGAGGCCGGTGAGTAGATCAACATCTAAGGAACTTTTGCAAAAAGGAGCCTGGAATGTCGGATATCATGGAAACTATCGCCTGCAGCAACGGGGTGATACATATTGTGGATAATGTTTTTGTTCCGGCTCATTCTGGTTGGTACGAAACCACCGCTTAATTATTGGTAGGCAACGAAGCATTGAGAACGAAAAAGGGCGGTCAAGTGACCGCCCTTTTTGTGTCTGAAATTTGATTGCCTACCTTGAGCAGAAACTCGGCTCTTATGACATTGAAGCAAGACGCCTCTTGGCCTCTTTGGCTTCAGCCGAAAGGGGGAAGGTGTCGATCAGGTTGTTAAAGATGGCTTTGGCGCTCTGGTTGTCTCCCAGGGTCTGAAAGGTGATGCCCTGTTTCAGCTGGGCCGCCGCGGCCTTGGGGTGGTCGCTGTGTTTGTCGATAACATCCTGAAATTGCAGGATAGCGTTTTCATATTTCTCTTCGCCGTAATAGGCTTCGCCGACCCAATAGCTGGCATTGACGCTCAAGGAGTGCTGCGGGTGCTGTTGTAAAAAACGCTGCAACAGGTCACGTCCGTCGGCATAGCGCTCATCGGTGCGAATCATGGTTACGGCGCGGCGGTAGAGATCTTCGGGGGATTCGGCAACCGGGGCTTGGGTGGCCTGCGGTTTGGCGGTCGGCTTGGCCAGCTGGTCTTCGATAGCAGAAATCTTGAGGCCTAGATCGTCTCGAACCAAGGAGAGCTCGTCGCGCAATTCGTTGTCGGCTTGGGAAAGATCGGCCAGTCGGCCATTAAAGGCCTGTTGTTCAAGACGCAAGGCGTCGAGGCTGGCCTGCAATGCGGCCTGGCGGCGGCTGAGGGCTTCAAGGCGGTTGGTGGTTTCGTCGCCGCGCTGGTTCTGCTGGCTGGCCGTGGCCCGCTCCGATGCTGCCAGTCGCCGCTTCATCTCTTCCAGGTCTCGCTCCATGGTCAGCTGGCGTTGGGTGGGAATGCAGCCGGCCAACAGCGCGACCAATGCCAGTATCGGCAACAGTCTTTTCCAAATGATCACGGTTACTTCTCCTTCAATAAAAAAGTGATGGCGTCGCAAAAAGTCCGACCTACCGCGTTACGGTGTTTTTTCAGGACCTCGACATACCTGATGTATGCCTTCGCCCCAGAAAAACCACCAAGCCTTGTAGGACGAAAATTTTGCTTAGCCATCCTACGAGTTTTTGCGAAAACATTAAAAAAATCGGCCGCAGGCAATTCGCCTTGCGGCCGATGTCAGGCAGGCCACTCAGCGTTCGGCTTTAAACTCGGCACGGCGGTTGAGGGCATAGGCTTCTTCGCTGCTGGTCGGGTCGAGAGGCAGTTCCTCGCCGTAGGAGATGACCGAAAGGAGCTGCGGATCGGTGCCCAGGGAGACCAGGAAGTTCTTGGCTGCCAGGGCCCGGCGTTGGCCTAGGGCCAGGTTGTATTCATCGGAGCCCCGCTCGTCGCAATAGCCTTCAATGCGGATCTTCAGCTCGGGGTTGGCTTGCATGTAGGCCGCGTTGCTAACCAGCAGGTCCTGAGCTTCGGCACTCAGGGTGTACTGGTCAAATTCGAAAGAGATATTTTGCAGAGCCGAAACCGCGGCGGTGGTCACGCCATATTCTGAAGCGCTCTCTTCGATGGCGGTTTCGCTAAGGGCCATTTCATCCAGGCCCTCGGTCTGTATCATGTCCTGGCCCATGTCTTCGCTGACGATGGTCTCTGGTATTGCGGTTGTTGTAGCTGCCGGTTTTTTGGCACAGCCAGAGGCAAGCAGGAGTGTGGCGGCGAGCAGCAGGGCCAATTGCAACAGGGCTTTCTTAGAAAAAGATTTCATTTTGATCCGCTCCTTTATGATTTGAATGTTGGCGTCAGGAATGACCTCGGTTGGCATCCTTTAAACGGCTTCATTATACAGGAACAAACTTTAAAGACAATCTTTGATGGCGTCGCAAAAAGTCCGCCCTACGGCGTTATGGCCTTTTTACAGGACCTCGACATGCTGGATGTATGCCTTCGTCCCAGAAAAAACACCATGCCGTGCAGGACGAAATTTTAGCTTAGCCATCCTATGTGTTATTGCGAATGCACCTATCTTTACCAGCGTCCCGACCAGGCCGGATGGTTGCAGTCGCCACCAGCCGGTGAAATACGAGTCACTCCACTGCCATCGGCGCGCATGATGTAAATAGCCTTGGCTCCGCTCTGGTCCGACGAATAGACGATGAAGCGGCCATCAGGACTCCAGCGTGGATGCTCATTGTTGCCTGGCCCAAAGGTCAGGCGGCGCTCATCGCTACCATCCACGGCGACGGTAAAAACATCAAAGCGCCCCTGCTCCAAACGGCTGAAAGCGATACGGTCCCCTTTAGGACTCCAGGCCGGAGTGGCGTTGTATTTGCCGGCAGTGGGAAGTCGCTTAACTTGCTTGGTAAAGATGTCGAAGATGAAGATCTGCGGATTGCCTTGGCGGTCGGAGACAAAGGCTAGTTTGTCACCTGCCGGGCTCCAGCTTGGATCGACATCGATACTCCAATGCTTGGTGACCTGCCGATGGTGACTGCCGTCGGTGCCGAGCAGGTGCAGGTCCGAGTTCCCTTCTTTCGATAGGGTTAAAGCAATTTCCCGGCCATCGGGCCGAAAGCGACCGGCGATATTGAGGCCTTGGCGAGCGGAAACGCGGGCTTCCTGGCCCGAATAGATCGCTTTGCGATACAGATCGGGATTACCAGCTCGGTAAGAGGTGAACAGCAGCTCTTTGCTGGTCGGGGAAAAGTCGGGGTTGAGTACAATGGAGCGGTGGTTGGTAAGGCGCACGCCATTGCGCCCATCGACATCTATAAGGTAGAGCTCTTTATGGCCGCTGGTATTGCTGATATAGGCGATGCGACTGTTGAAGGGGCCTTCTTCTCCGGTCAGGCTTTTTAAAATTTGATCTGCAAAGCGATGGGCCATGCGCCGGACATCGCTTTGAGCGCCGATATAGCGCCGTCCGGTTAATAGTCGCCGGTGGGCGACATCGAACAGGCGGACTTCGACCACCAGCTTGCCCTTTTCCAGGCGGCAGACGCCTTTAATCACCCCCTCGGCCCCGAGCAGTTGCCACTGGCCGAAATCAACCTTGCTGCTGTTGAGACCGATTCGGCGTGCATCGGACAGAAAGGAGTTGGGCTCCACAAGGCTGAACAGCCCGGATAGTAGTAAGTCATCGTTCAGAGTCTGGTCAAAGTCATTGACGATTTGCGCCGGAACCATGCCCTGGGCTAGCAGCTTGGTCGAGGCCAGGGGAATGGTCTGTTGACCGGGGGCGCTAATCTCAATATCGGCCGCCGCCGGTGCGGTAAACAACAGAAAAACCAGGCTGAGCAGGGCTAAAAGGCGCATCGGTTCAATCCATTAGGTCTTTAAGGTTGAAGGTAACGGTCACTTGCAGTTGCCGGCCCGGGTTGAACTCTAGTTGCCGGCTCTTGAGGATGGCCCGGGTGACCGAGTCGTCGAAGGTACTGTCACCGGAGGTTTTAATGAACTCTTTTCCGGTGAGAACTCCAGCGGAGTTGTAGGTTATGCGCACGCGGCATTCCAGGTCGCGGCGCACGACCTGATACTTGGACAGGCTCCAGTTCTTGGTTAGCCTTGCTTGCAACCAGCGTTCCTGACTGACCCCGGCCTGATCTCCGGTTCCATCGGGCATGCCCAGGGGGGCGTTGGAACCACCACCGGCCACCGTACCGGTCCGGCTGTCGCTGCTGGCCAAAGCGGCAAGTTTCTCTTTGAGGGCTGCCCTCTTCTGGTTACGACGCATCCTGTCCACGGCGCTCATGGCTGTTTGATAGTTTGTGTCGTTATTAGCGGACGCTTGGCTGGAGGTGGCGGCAGTTTTGGCGGCGGGCTGGGTCTTGCTGACGGCTTTGGCAGTAGTCTTTTTTACCGTTTTGGTTGTTGGGCGGCTTGGTTGGATAGTTTTTTTTGCTGGCGTTGGCGGAGCGGCCCTCTTAACGGTTGGCGGTCTCTTTTTAATGGGTGCCGGGGTACTTTTCTTAACGGCCTTGGGAGCGCCGCTCTGGCCATCGGGACGACCGGCACGGGGGTTGGCCACCGGCAGCTGGGTGAGGTCGACGTAATAGACCGGGCGCTTGGGTGGTGAGTTGTGATGGCTGAAGCTGCCGGAGAAAACCAGCACCAGGACCAGGTGTAAAATTAGCGACAGCAGAACTATCCGGCCGATTTTTGGATCGGAGTGAAAGTCTGCGCCCCTGCGTTGGAAGTGGTTGTCAGCCATGGTTATTCTGCAAAGCTATCGTTTAGCCGGCGGCTCGGGCGGTTGTGAAACCATGCCGAGCTTGTTGATACCGGCGCCCTTGATGGCGGCCATGACCTGCACCACCTTGCCATAGGGAACGTCACGGTCAGCTTCCAGAAAGACCTCCTTCTCTTTGCGGTTTTTGAGGATCTGCTGCAGAACCGGCATCAATTTGGCGACGCTCTCCACTTTGGTTTGACCGATGGAGATGGCACCGCTGCGAGTGACCGTAACGATGAGAGGTTCCTTACTGGCTTCGAGGCCGGGAGAATCGGCCACCTCCGGCAGGTTGACTTCGATCCCCTGTTCCATCATCGGCGCAGTGACCATAAAGATGATCAGCAGCACCAGCATGACGTCGACAAAGGGAGTGACGTTGATTTGAGACAGGGTGCTGCGGCTGCTGCCGTCGCGCTGACCGACTTCCATCTATCCCCTCCGCAGCATGCGTTCTACGATGTTGAGGAATTCCTGGCTGAAACTATCCATCTCGCCGGTCAGCAGGTTGACTTTGTTGACGAAGTGGTTGTAGCCAACCACCGCTGGAATTGCAGCAACCAGGCCGATGGCGGTAGCGATTAGTGCCTCGGAGATACCGGGAGCGACCACTGCCAGCGAGGCGCTACCGGTCTGGCCGATGCCCTGAAAGGAATCCATGATACCCCAGACAGTGCCGAACAGGCCGATGAAGGGGGCGGTGGAACCGGTGGTGGCGAGAAACGTCAGAAACTTTTCCAGGCGCTGACGCTCCAAGGTGGTGGCTCGGCGCAGGGCGCGGGCGACATTTTCGCTCTGTCCCATGTCGGTGGTAAACAGGCTTTCCTCGTCGACATTACGGTCGCCCTGATTGCGTAGAAGTTCCTGGTATCCCTCGCGAAACAAAACGGTCAGCGGCGAATTCTGGTAGTTTTTCAGCCCCTGACTGATGGTGTCGAAGCGCTTCTTTGCCCAGAAAAAGTTTTGAAATTGAGCGGAATCGCGGGTGGCACGATGGATAACCCGAAACTTGTAGAAAATGATGGCCCAGGAGACCACAGAAAAGTAGGCCAGTATCAATATGACCAGCTTGACCACCGGTCCGGCGTCGAGAATCAAATCCAAAGTGTTTGCTCCTTTGATGGATGGGGTTGAATCGGTAACGATTATCGGCCATCCGATCAAGGCAAGTCAACCGACTTCAGCAGGTTGACCTTTATTGTGCGGGGTTGTGCGGTCTTGAGTCAGGGGGATGCGCAGGTGGATAGAAGTTTACGCTGTATCGTCGCGGTAGAAGTGGGTCTGGCAATTTAACAATCGGTCAGCCAGGTGGGCGGTACGGGAATGGGGGGAGCGGAGAAGCAGTCGCTTCAGGCTGGCCAGATCGTCTAGATCCTCCCAGGCATCCAGTTCCTTATAGGCCAGGCCGAGCTGTTTAGCACGGCGAAGAGTTGCTGGCCAGAGGTTAGCGCTGCTCCAGGGCATGTCCTGAAACAGTTCGGGTACGTGGCGACTTTGGCCGATGAGCACATAGCCGCCGTCCAGTGCCGGCGCCACGGCCAGATCGAAGTCAGTCAGGGCTTTAAGGGCGGCAGAGACCAGAGAGATAGGAAGGTCCGGGCTGTCGGAGCCAATCAGGGCTGCCGCACTACATCCTTCGGCAAAGAGTTGGGCGAAAGCTCGATCGAGGCGGCGGCCGAGGTCGCCTTCGCACTGGGGCACAAGACGCAGGCCGGGGAAGGCCTTTTGGAAATAGGCCACATCGCCATCATAAAAGATCACCCGTTCCGCTGGTGCTTCGGCCATGGCGGCAACGGTCTCTTGCAGGCAGGTGCGGTAGAGTTCCGCCGCTTGTTGCGGGCTCAGGGGCGGGCAAAGGCGGGTCTTGACCCGACCGGCAACCGGTTGTTTGGCAAAAATCCCCAGAACGTGATCCGCCATCGGCTGTTCAGCTTTGGCCGGGGGCGTTGTGCGGGCCGGAAAAGGCCGTGGGGTGTTCCACCAGGGCGTAGGCCGAATGGTTGTGGTTCGATTCGAAGTTTTCGCATTCGACCCGGAACCACTGAATGCCCTCCACGCTTTTTAGTTTTTCAGTCACCGCCCGCACGATGTCCTCGACGAACATGGGGT
>JAIOSZ010000177.1 GCA_021107335.1 Desulfuromonadaceae bacterium
CCAGCTGCGCAATCTCCTCCTGCAGGATATCCGCCTCACTGCGATCCTTAAGGAGGCTGATCCGATGCTTGGCCTGGTATTCGACAAGCTGAGCTTCAAGTACCTTTACCCGTACCACCAGGTCAGGGTTGACTGATGTAATCAGCAACTCGTCTTGCTCAACCTGCTGCTGAGGCGTAGCGACAACCTCGCTAATAACCCCATCGACCCCGGCGTTAACCCGAGACTGTTCCGGTACCCAGACGACCCCCTCAGCAATCGTAAAGAGTGGCACAGGCAAAACACCCACCAAAAAAATAACCAGACCGATACCGATGGCCGCCGTCCAGAATATGCGTACGCGTTTCTTATACATTCGACTGTCCTGAAAAATAGCGTTCCAGATACGAAACACCGGGGTCACCAGCATATTAGAGATCGCCCAAAGGGCCAGCAGAATACCGATGAAAAAAAACTTACCAGCGATAAAAATTACAATCCGTATCGAAATGAAAACCCGGTAAATGGATGAGGCCACGGCATAAAATAACAGCCAACGCTTTTCACCGGCAGAGGCCGGCGGAAAGCTCGCATCTTTTATTCCCAGCAGATAACGCTGCAACAGATAGGACAGATAGCGGGTGCTACGGGTGCCAAAGTTGGGGATTTCCAAATAATCGGAGAGGACATAGTAGGCATCGTAACGCAGCAGAGGGTTGCCGTTGAATAACAGCGTCGAAACGCCGGCCACCAGCATGATGTTGTAGCTAATCGCCCGCACAGCGCCCGGCTCGACATTAACCCAAACCAGCATAGCCACTGCGGCCACAAAGATCTCTATGAGCACGCCGGCCGCCCCGACCAGCATACGCCGTCGTTTCAGGCGAAACGCCGAAGCACTGGTGGCATCCACATAGGGAAGGGGCATCAGCACCAGCAGCATGATCCCCATCTCATGCACCTCGCCCCCCCATAGCTTTACGGAGTAGGCGTGCGCGAACTCGTGCACCACCTTGACCACCGGGTAGACCAACCAGAGCAGGGCCAGATTTTCCAAGCTCATCACCCGGTCGGCCAGAATTGAGGATAGATCTCCACAGTGAGCGGCGACCTGGGGCAAGGCACAGCTGACCACCAGCAGCCAGAGCACCAGACCGGGCCAACCGAACAGGGGACGTAGAAAAGGCAGGGTAGCGTTTAGAAAACGATCCGGGTCAATCAGGGGAAAACGCATGGACATCGGCGACTTGAATTTGCCCCAGAAGCGCCCGCTACGGACGCGCTGCTGCCGCTCACGGATTTCAGTCATATCCGGCGGAATGTCGCCCTGCAGAACATCGGCTTGATGCAGCTGGGACAGCAGGCCAATTACCTCATCCTGGGTCGGCATGGCATCGCCAAGCTTGCGCCCGGCGGCTTCCCAGATTTCCCCCATGGTGCGCTGGCCATCCATCAGGCCAACGAAAAAATAGGCCGCCGGGGTGAACCGATTGAACCGGCCGCTGCTGTGATCCTGTAGAATATACCAATCGCTTCCACGGTAAACATGGCGATGGATCTGCGCGTGACTGCGCAGGCGCGGGCGCAGATTGACAACCCGATACCAGGATTGGCTGAATAATTCATCCATGGTTGCCCCCCGTTAAGGCCACCAGGACCAGAGCCACAATTTCGCCCATTCCGCCAGGTTGCGGGTCCAAATTGAAGCGAGTTTGCGCCGATCGACAAAAACCTTTCCGGCCCCCTCCATACCAGGACGCAGATTGGGAGATACTTCCTCTAAATGAGCCTCCACCAGGAAATAGTTACGTGCGTCTTCGGCGGTTGAGATCGGGGTGATTTTTACAATCGTAAAAGGAAAGACCGTCTCAGGCAGTGAACTGAGCAACAAAGAGCCTTGCTGACCCTGTTGTACATCGGCGATACGGCGCTCGTCGACCTTAACGATCACCCGGTAAGCATCGAGGGGAGTCAGCTCATACAGTTCTTCCCCCTGCTGGACGGCAGCGCCGAGTCGCTGACTAAGATCGCCGCTGACCAGCACACCGGCAAAGGGAGCCTGCAGATTGGTCCGCGCAAGGTTGGCTTCGGCCAATTGCAATTGGGCTTCGGCCTGGTCTAACTGAGCGGTGATAATACTGGCTCGCGCCCGATCGTGCCCCGCTAGCGCTTCCTGATGCTGGCGCTGCAATTGGGATTTCTGGCTCCGCCACTTGAGCCGTTCCAGGCGCAGATCGCGATCGTCCAAGGTACAGAGCAGCGCGCCTTCGGTGACGACATCGCCCGCCCGCGCCGGCGCCTCGCCAATATAACCATCAAAGGGTGCGAGGATAACGCGCCTCACCGCCCCTTCAACTACCGCATCGGACGAAAGCCGGTAATCGCCCTGAGCCAGGCTCAAAACCAGCACAACCGCGAGAGCTCCCAGCAGCAGCAATTTGCGGCCGACGAAGCGGGGACCGAACAGTTTGCCGAGTTGACTGTGGCCAGCATCGAAAATTTTAGTGCTTAACAAGCGATCATTGAGCCGTTTTGCTTCGAGGATAGGACCATCCAGCGCAGCCAGGCTGCGGAGCAGTTCAACCTCGTCGGCGGTAAAGGGACGGTCAACCGGTCGTTCCAGGGTTAGGGCACCGTAGTAGCTTTCGTTGCCGAAAAGCGGCAGGCTCAAAATAGCCCCCCCCTGGTACTGAAGGGACAGTTGCTTATGGTCTCGCAAAACCGCGGTTTCCCGGTCGGCCTGGGCCGGATAAACAATGTCACAGCGCTGCACGATGGCTTCGTCCATGGCGGCCCCAATCGCACGCACCAAGTTGATCTGTTTAAAAAAATCGGCACTATGGGATATGGCTCGCACCACGACGTGATCGCCACTGCGAAATCCGAGACTCACCCGGTCGCAATCGAGCAAGGTCGCCACCTGGTTGACAAAAGACTGACAGGCACCTTCGAAGTGTTCTTCGGATAAAACCAAGCCGAGCAG
>JAIOSZ010000049.1 GCA_021107335.1 Desulfuromonadaceae bacterium
AAAAGAGAAATAGGGGGTCCCCTGAAGTCTCTCCTTCTCTGCTTATTTATTAGGGAGCCTTGATCGCGTCTACGGGGCAGCAGTCAACGCAAGCGCCACAGTCGGTGCACTCATCGGCGTTGATGGCGCGGATGTCGCCCTTCTCTGCGATGGCGCCCAGAGGGCACTCATCGTCGCACATTCCACAATTGATGCATTCTTCAGTAATTGTATAGGCCAAGGGATTCACCTCCTTTGCTTTAAGATAGGAACCGTGGCTTGATGCCACAGCGGTATATATACAACAGCTCCAGTTTGCTTGTCCACCCTAAAGCAGTCGATTGCTATGCCGGTCCATAAAAGCCCTTGCAATTCCAAGGTCTCTGCTTTAGTATTTCGAAGTTTGTACCGGATATGGATGGCGCTTTTTTGTAAAAAAGCGTTTTATTGTTCAAGAGTTAGGCGTCTGTTTGATGGTTTGCCTAACAAAAAAGCTAAGGAGAAAACACATGGATATTCTTGCACTAAATTGTGGCAGCTCATCGGTAAAATATCAGCTTTATAACTGGGACAAAAAGGTCGTTATTGCCAAGGGCGCGGTTGAAAGGGTCGGCATCGGCGAGTCTTTCATTGCCCATGAAGTACCCGGCCGCGACGACTATAAATTTGCTCAGGATTGCTCCGATCATACCGTTGCCATCGGCCTGATCATCAAGACCCTGACCGACCCAGAAGTCGGCGTCGTCAAGGCCATGGATGAAATCTCCGCGGTCGGCCATCGTGTTGTTCACGGGGGAGAAAAATTCGCCGCTTCGGTGCTGATCGATAAGGCCGTGCTCGATGGGATCAAAGAGGTGCAGCATCTAGCCCCTCTGCATAACCCGCCCAACATCATGGGTATCGAGGCGGCCCAAAAAGTGCTGCCGAACGTGCCCCATGTAGCGATCTTCGATACCGCTTTTCATCAGACCATGCCTGAGGAAGCCTTTGTGTACCCATTGCCTTACGAGTGGTACGAAAAGCACAGCGTGCGTCGTTACGGTTTCCACGGCACTTCTCATCTGTACGTATCCAAGCGGGCTGCCGTACTGCTCGATAAGGACCCGAAGGAGTGTAATGTCATCACTCTGCACATCGGCAATGGTGCCTCCCACGCGGCCATTCGCGGTGGTGTCTGCGTCGATACCAGCATGGGCATGACTCCTCTCGAAGGAGCCGTTATGGGCACTCGCTGTGGCGATATCGACCCTGCGATTCCTACCTTCATGATGCAGGCCGAGGGCTACTCTGCCAAAGAGATGGACAGCATTCTGAACAAGAAGTCTGGTCTGCTCGGCATCACCGGTCAGTACACCGACCGTCGCGATATCGGTAACGGGATCGAGGCCGGCGACAAGCGCTGCAAGCTGGCCCATGATATCGAATGCTATCGCATCAGAAAGTATATCGGTTCCTACATGGCAGTGCTGGGTAAGGTCGACGCCATCGTCTTTACTGCCGGTGTTGGCGAAATGGGTTCCGAAATTCGTCAGCAGGCTCTCGAAGGACTTGAGGCCCTGGGTATCAAGATCGACAAGACAAAGAACCTCAAGACCCGCACCAAAAAAGCCGAAGTTGAAATCTCTACTCCCGATTCGCCGGTCAAGGTATTTGTTATCCCCACCGACGAAGAGCTGGTTTTCACTGAAGACGTGGTCGGCATTCTGGAAAGCACCTACTGCGATCACATGGACTTCGACTATAGCTTCAAATCGAAGGACTACGAGCGCTAGGCAGCTGACTTAATGTGTTGCATAAAAAAAGGCCGGTGGAAATTTCCACCGGCCTTTTTTTATTTGCTGATTGCGTTGAGGCCTGTGGTCAGCCCTGAGCCTGAACAGCAGTGATGGCTGTGACATTGATGATGTCGTCTACCGAACAACCGCGGGACAGGTCGTTAACCGGCTTGCCCAAGCCCTGAATGATCGGGCCAACGGCTTCGGCACCGGCGAGGCGCTGGACCAGTTTGTATCCGATGTTGCCGGCATCCAGGGTGGGGAAGACCAGGGTGTTGGCCTTGCCCGCTACCGTCGAACCGGGAGCCTTGCTGGCGCCGACCTTGGGTACCAGGGCGGCATCGGCCTGCAGTTCGCCGTCGATCTGCAGCTCGGGTGCCATCTCTTTGGCGATGGCAAGGGCTTCGACGACTTTGTCGGCATCTTCGTGCTTGGCGCTACCTTTGGTGGAGAAGGAGAGCATGGCCACTCGCGCATCGACACCGAGGAAGCTTTTGCAGCTGCGGGCGGTCGAAATAGCGATTTCTGCCAGAGCGCGAGCATCGGGATTGGGATTGACGGCGCAGTCGGCAAAGAGCATGGAACCATTTTCGCCGTATTCGGGGGTGTTGGTTACCATGATAAAGCAGGACGAGACGGTTTTCATGCCAGGCGCAGGTCCGATTACTTGAAATGCTGCGCGCAGCACATTGCCGGTGGTGTTATATGCACCGGCGACACAGCCGCCAGCATCGCCCTTGCGTACCATCATGGCACCGAAGAACAGATTATCGTCGCCAGTTAGCAGCTTCAGGGCGTCTTCACGGGACAGGCCCTTTTTCTTGCGGATTTCCACCAACTCGTCGGCATAGGCGTCGAGCTGAGGTGCGCTTTTGGGATCGAGCAGGGTGACACCCTCAAGGGAAACACCGAGTTCAGCAGCTTTGGCCTGTAGGGCAGCGGGTTCACCAAGCAGTACGACATTGGCGAGATTGTCTTTTGCGATCGGGCCGGCGGCCTGAATCATGCGGTCATCGTAGCCTTCGGGCAGTACGACAGTCTGCAGGCTCTGGCGGGCTTTTGCCTTGATCTGATCTACTAAATGCATTGCTTCCTCCTTCGTGGCAGCAGGGAATGAATAGACGTTAGCGGTCCCTTTTATACGTTATGGAATACCGAGGGTCAACCTATTTTGTCCTCTCTAGCCCCCTGTTGACAGGGGTCGGCTGAATCTTTGCTGGCATCCTGTTTCGGGCTTATTGTATAATGCGTACGATAACTAAACTATAGCTGGAGCCTGCTACCCACAATGAATATTCATGGCCGGCATGATGCCGTTCTCGCAGGATTCATTCTCTGTTCTCTATTGCTGCATTTTCTGTTGCTGCACTTTCTTCCCGCTCGCCCATTGAGCGATCTAAGGCAGAAGGATCCGGTAATCGTCGAGGTGCGTCCGCCGCAGGCCCGTGAACGGGAACTCGATCTGCCGCCTCAACCGGAGCAGCCAGAGCCCCGTAAAACACCGGCCAAGCGTCTTGGCCCGCAGGATCGTACGGTGCCGAAAGAGGTTGCTCCCAAGGGTGATGCGCCCGAGGATCGGTTGCCGGTTCCGCCACCGCAGCCCCGCCAGCCTTCGCCGACCAGCAAGACGCCAGGCTCGGCCCCTTTGCCTGATCCCGCGGCTGTCGATCTTAATCTGGCGCAGAACACCCGGTCCCGTTATCAAGAAGAATGGCGGCGTAAATATCGTAAGGATGTCGAGGAAGGGGATGCGGTCTGGCTCGACACGGAAAAGGATGTGCTGTTATCGTTTTTTGAACGCTTTAGGAGCAATATCTACAATGTTTGGAATTACCCTCCGCCGGCGGCGAAGCGCAGGGAGCAGGGTGTCTGCCTGCTGGAAATCATCATTAATCGCGACGGCAGTGTTGAATCCGTGAAACCTTTGGAAGGTTCCGGTTTCAAGACTCTTGATAATGAAGCCGTGGCCGCAGTCTATCGCGGTGCACCTTATGGGAAACTGCCCAGCGCCTATACGGACGACAAACTAAAGATTATGGCCTTCTTCCAGTATCGCTTGACCCTCAGCGGGCAACGCGGCGGTGACATCTTTGGTGTCCGCTAGGTTCTGTTGATTTTAAAAACCATCGACAAGGTCCTGGTAATCGTCGCTTTCAAGTAGGTCCTCTGTTTCCGCCGGAATCGCGATTTTGATTCGCAGCAGCCAGCCGTCTTCATAGGGGGAGTGATGCAGCCAGTCCGGTGAGTCCGCCAAGTCGTCGTTGGTCTCGAGAACCTCCCCGGTCAGCGGGGCGTAAAGGTCAATCAGTGTGTTCACCGACTCGGCTGTGGCCATGGGGCCGCCCACTTCCAGCAGATCGCCCTGTTCGGGAATCTCGACAGAGGCCAGTTCTTCCAAATCTTCCTGAAGATATTCTGTCACGCCGATGGTGGCGGTATCCCCTTCCACTAGCAGCCAGAGGTGTTCTTCCGTATAAAATAATTCTTCAGGTATTTCCATGCTTTCCCCCCAAACCTCATTTCAAGTGAGCTTTGTCCGGCACTGCGCAGGCTGCTTGCGTCCGGTTCACCGCTGGTCTGAGAAAAACTATACGAGAAGCCTCAGGTTCTGTAAAGCCAGAAAACAGGTCTTCAGAGGGGAGCATTGTAGTCGGTCTGTTCTAGGCATTGTCGCTGAACAGTGGTTCAACAGCCATGGCCAAGCCTTCGCTGAAACCTGGGGCATTTGGGAGGAAGAGCTGCTGATGGGCTAATTCATGAAAGGTTGTCCCTGCCCGGTCGGGAGGTGATTCGCTTAGAAATGGATTCAGCGCCTTGACGCTCAAAAAAAGCCTTGCTAGGGA
>JAIOSZ010000036.1 GCA_021107335.1 Desulfuromonadaceae bacterium
CTGAAGATGCGTATGGTGGCGAAGGGACTGTCCGTTGATCCTGAATGGTCGCCGTCAGGCCAGTGCCTTTGTGCCTATAAGAGAACTTTGTAGCCGATGTTTAAAATATTAAGGGGAAATTATCTGCTTTCGCTTTGTGGAATGTCAAGGGTTTTCAATTATAGTAGCATAGCGCAAGGCCATGAAAAGACCAGCACTGAAGGCTATGGCGAGTTGCTAGAGTGGTGCTGATGGTGGCTGTAAAATGACTGCTTGTTTCTGCTTGACAAGGTAAATGGCTTGGGTTATAAAGTGATCCTCCTGCAAGGGGAGACACATTTTTCCTCGTAAACAAGGCGGTGTAGCTCAGTTGGTTAGAGCATGCGGCTCATATCCGCAGTGTCCGGAGTTCGAATCTCTGCACCGCCACCATTTTTATAAACAAAACCCCCTCCGGTTAACGGTGGGGGTTTTGTCGTTTGGACTTTTGAAAGTATTCTTGGGAATAATCAAGCGATGAAGGCAATAACGGTTTTGCAGCAAGGACTGCAGGAGTTTTGGGTTCGTCACCGCCTGCCAAAGGGGGTTGGAGTGCTGGTTGCCCTGTCCGGCGGCGGCGACTCGGTGGCCCTGTTACATCTTTTGTTGCAGATGGCTCCGCTTTTTTCCCTACAGATTAAAGCGGCTCATCTTGATCATGGTATCCGTGCCGAGAGCGGTCGGGATGCTGATTTTGTTCAGCAGCTTTGTTGCGAGTGGCGGATACCTTTGACTGTTGAACGCGTCGATCTGCCCCAGTTGGCCCGGGAGCGGGGACAGGGATTGGAAGAGGCGGGCCATGAGCTGCGCCGAGAGTTTCTGCAGCGTACCGCTGCCGATTTGGACTGTCGCTTTATCGCCCTTGGTCATCATCGAGGCGATCAGGCTGAAACTTTGCTGATGCGTCTGGTGCGGGGTAGTGGCTTGACCGGTCTGGCCGCCATGCGGCCCCTCAATGGTTCTTACCTTCGACCTTTGCTGGATTTCTCCCGAACCCAGCTCGAGGCTTATTTGGCTGCCATCGATCAGGCTTTTGTGCAGGACGCTAGTAACGAGGATCTCTACTATACCCGCAATCGTCTTCGCCACCGTGTGTTACCGGAGTTGACGGAACTCAACCCGCGGCTGGAAGAGAACCTGGCGGCTTTGAGTCAGCGGTTTGCCTTGGAGGAAGGATTCTGGCAGCAAGAGGTGCAGCGAGCTCTGGTTAGGCTTCGAACCGTGGATGACGGGGAGTTGCGGCTCGACCGCTTAGCCCTGCTGGAGCTCCATCCCGCTTTACGGGCCCGGGTTCTGCGTCAGGCTCTGCAGGAAGTTCGGGGTGATCTGCGTGGTATCGGCGCGGTGCATATCGATGCTTTGGAAGGACTTCTGCAGGGAGATGCGCCCCAGGCCGAGGCGCATTTACCGGCGGCTTGGGCCGGGCGACGTTATGACCGGCTCTGGTTGCGCGTCGCCCCGCCGATGGTGGCGTCACCCTTTGCGATTGAGGTGCGCGAGCCGGGCGAAGTGCGATTGCCGGACGGGCGGCGGCTCCTGTTTACTCTGGAGGCTTTGCCGCAGGGGGAAAGTGCCACGGCGGTGGAATTTCTGGCGCAGGCGGTGCCCTTTCCCTTGACGGTGCGTTCTTTCCGTCCCGGCGATCGTTTTCAGCCGCACGGGGCTCCCGGCAGTCGCAAGCTCAAAAAGTTTTTTATCGATGCTAGAATCGATAAAGAGACGCGTGCGAGTGTGCCCCTTGTCGAGGGGGCTCAGATCCTGTGGCTGGCGGGTCTGGCCCGCTGTCAGCAGTGGTCATGCGCGGCGGGGGAGGGTCCGGTGTTGAGGGTGGTTCTTCAGTCTCTCTGAAGCCGAGATGCCCCTTGTGCATTGGGCGTTGGTATGATAAATTTCGGTAATGTTTCAGCGGCCCTAGGCCATGCTGTACGGCTGTACGCAGTCGTCGTAATAACGATTTTTAGGGGGTATTGTGAACCAGCTTCATAAAAACCTGGCGCTCTGGTTAGTGATTTTGTTGGTTATGATCATGTTGTACAACATCATGGCCAACCGCCAGCAACAACAGCCAGCTTTGGCCTACAGTGATTTTTTGATCGCCGTTGAGGCGGGTGATGTCCGCAGCGTGACTCTGCAAGGGCAGAATATCGAGGGGGTTTATCAGGACGAGCGCACCTTTATCTCCTTTGCTCCGAGCGATCCAGGGTTGGTTCAAGAATTGCGCTCCAAGGGGGTAGTCATCGAGGCCAAGGCCGAAGAAGATGGCAACTTCTGGATGACCATGCTGGTTTCCTGGGGGCCGATTCTGCTACTGATCGGGGTGTGGATTTTCTTCATCCGGCAAATGCAGTCCGGCGGCGGCAAGGCGATGAGTTTTGGCAAGAGCCGCGCTAAACTCATGTCTGACACCGGCGTTCAGGTGACCTTTAAGGATGTGGCTGGCGTCGACGAAGCTAAGGATGAACTGGAAGAAATTGTCTCTTATCTTCGGGATCCCAAGAAGTTTTCGCGACTTGGTGGCCGGATTCCCAAGGGGGTGCTGCTGATCGGTCCTCCCGGTACCGGTAAGACCTTGCTGGCTCGAGCTATTGCCGGGGAAGCCGATGTGCCGTTCTTTACGATCTCTGGTTCCGATTTTGTTGAGATGTTTGTTGGCGTCGGTGCCAGTCGCGTAAGAGACCTGTTTATGCAGGGCAAAAAAAATGCTCCCTGCATCATCTTCATCGATGAGATCGATGCGGTTGGCCGTCACCGTGGTGCTGGCCTTGGCGGCGGTCACGACGAGCGGGAGCAAACCCTCAATCAGCTCTTGGTGGAAATGGACGGTTTTGAATCCAACGAGGGGGTTATCTTGATCTCGGCCACCAACCGCCCCGATGTTCTCGATCCGGCGTTGCTGCGTCCAGGCCGTTTTGATCGCCAGGTGGTGGTACCCCGTCCGGATATCAAGGGCCGTTCCAAAATTCTCAAGGTGCATGCCCGCAAGGTGCCCCTGTCCGCCGACGTGGACATGGATGTTGTGGCTAAGGGAACCCCTGGTTTCTCCGGTGCTGACCTGGCCAACCTGATCAATGAAGCCGCTCTGCTGGCGGCCCGGGCGAACAAGGACCAGGTCGAAATGGGCGATCTTGAGTCGGCCAAGGACAAGGTGATGATGGGAGCTGAGCGTCGCTCTCTGGTCATCACTGAAAAAGAAAAGAATGTGACCGCCTATCATGAGGCGGGCCATGCGGTAGTGGCCTTTTATCTGCCGGATGCTGATCCGGTGCATAAGGTGACCATTATACCTCGCGGTCGGGCTCTTGGCGTGACCATGTATCTGCCTGCTGAAGAGAAGTACAACGAGTCACGCGGTGGTTTGGAAACGATTATCTGTACCATGCTTGGTGGCCGGGTGGCTGAAGAGGTGGTGTTCGGCGAAATCACCAGCGGTGCCAGTAACGATATCGAAAGAGTGACCGGTATCGCCCGCAAGATGGTTTGCGAGTGGGGGATGAGCGACAAGGTTGGTCCTTTGGCCTATGGAGAAAAAGAGGGCGAGGTTTTCCTAGGACGTGATCTGGGCCATATGAAAAATTACAGTGAATCGATGGCCGTGGAGATCGATGGGGAGATTCGTCGCATCGTTCAGGAAGCTTACGAACGGACCCGGATTATTCTGACTGAGCATAAAGATGGAGTGACCCGCGTGGCGGAAGCCCTGCTTGAGAAGGAAACCCTGGACGCCGCTGAAGTTCGCTATCTGGTTACCGGCGAGCAACCAGAAGAAACGGTTGTGGTCGAGGTGGCTGACAGTCCGGCGGACGTAGACAGTGTGCCTCCTGAGGTTTAATTGGCTGTCTCTGTAGAATTGCTTGCGGTGTCCGGCGTCGATGAATTGTGCCGCCGGTTAGCGGATGTCGGGTTTGCCGTTTCAGAGGCTGAGGCTCAGTTAGCCGGGGTGGTCCCACGTTTGGTGGTTATTTCGAACCTGCCGAGCGCCGAAGCGGCGTGGCTGGTTGGAACCTTGACCGGCCTGGGCGGTATTGCCTTGGAGCAAACGCAGATTTCAGCAGCCAAACGTCGTCTGGCCTTGGTCGCCTCGAGCAGCATGTTGCAGGCCTTGGCCCGGTTCGAGACACTAGACCCGCATCTAGCCGCTGAGTTGATCCGCCAGTTAGATTCTGGGCCTCCAATGCCCGTTCAGTTGGCCGGTAGTCGTTGCATTCTATCCCTTGATCGACCACGGATCATGGGGGTTTTGAACGTTACCCCCGATTCCTTTTATGAAGGCAGTCGCCAAGTCGCTCTGGACGATGCGTTGCGCCAAGGGGTACGTTTAGCGGCGGAGGGGGCGGACCTCATCGACGTCGGTGGTGAAAGTACCCGCCCGGGGGCAGCGGCTGTTGACCTTGCCGCAGAGCTGGAACGGGTGGTGCCAGTGATCGAGCGGCTATCCCGGGAAGTCGATTGCCCCCTGTCTGTCGACACCAACAAAAGTCAGGTGGCCGCCGCTGCAGTGGCCGCTGGCGCCGATTTCGTCAATGACATTAGCGGCCTGCAGTTTGATCCCGGGATGGCGGCAGCGGTGGCCCAAAGCGGCGCCGGACTGTTTTTGATGCATACCCGGGGACGCCCGCGCTCGATGCAGCAGGATACGGGTTATAACGATCTGCTCGGTGAAATCATCGCCTATCTAAAAGCGGCTGTTACGCAGGCTGTTACCGCTGGAATCAGCGAACAAAGGCTGGCCATCGATCCTGGTATCGGCTTCGGTAAGAGCGCTGAGGGCAACCTGGAAATTTTGCAGCGCTTAAAAGAGTTGCATTGTCTCGGTCGTCCCCTGTTGCTTGGCCCCTCGCGGAAGAGTTTTATCGGTCGGGCTCTCGGTCTGGAGGACCCCGCAGACCGCTTGTCTGGTACTCTGGCGAGCGTTTCCCTCGGGGTGGCGGCCGGTGCGCAGATTTTTCGTGTGCACGATGTGAAGCCAGCCCGGGAAGCGGCCTTGATGGCCTGGGCGATCTGCCATCAGCAGATGCCCTAAGAGGATAGACAGCGAATTGTTCGCGAGGGTGTCGCGAACCGAGGTGTTATGGGCGCAGTTATCGACTATTTAAAAGATTTCAGGTGGCTGCTCGATACCCTCGACGTCTTTCTGGTGGCATTCATCATGTACCGGATTATGTTGCTGATCAAAGGCACTCGGGCGGTGCAGATGCTGTTCGGCCTGGCGGTTATCCTCAGTGTTTATGTCGGTTCCCAACTGACGGGTCTCTATACTCTGCACTGGATTCTGGATAACTTTCTCTCCTCTATCATTCTAGTTATCGTCGTTCTGTTTCAGGAAGATATCCGCCGCGCTCTTATCCATGTTGGCGCCAATCCCTTTTTCGCCGATCTGTCCTATCGAGAAGAGACGGCGGTCATGTCTGAGCTGGTCAAGGCCTGTGTCAATATGGCCAACAAGCGGATCGGTGCCCTGATTGTTATTGAAAGGGAGACGGGCCTCAAGGATTTTCTGGAAGTCGGGGTGGAGATCGATGCCAAGATTGCCAGTGATCTGATTACCTCGATTTTTCTGCCTTATTCGCCGATCCATGATGGTGCCCTGGTGATTCAACAGGGGCGCCTGATGCGGGCCGGCTGTTTTTTGCCCCTGACGCAGAATCCTGATATCAGTAAAAATTTCGGTACCCGCCATCGCGCGGCGATAGGTTTGACCGAATTGGTCGATGCTGTGGCCATCGTGGTGTCTGAAGAGACCGGCAAAATTTCCGTGGTGGTCGGTGGTCGCATTATCCGCGATCTCGATTCCACCGCCTTGACCCGGGTGCTCAAGCGACTGCTGGAGCCGCGAGGGAGTAAGAAAAAGGCCAAGTAATATGTTGAAAAAGCTAACCGAAAACTGGGCTCTGAAGTTGCTGGCTCTGGTCTTCGCCTGCATTCTGTGGTTTTTTGTCACCGGGGAGCAGAAGCTGGAGCTTTCCTATTCGGTGCCCTTAGAGCTGAAGAATATGCCCGTTGGCATGATGGTGGCCAACGATATCCCGAGTATGATTGACGTGCGCATCAGCGGCCCCCGTACTCGGCTGATGAACCTGCAGTTGCAGGATATCGTCATTACGGTGAATCTC
>JAIOSZ010000071.1 GCA_021107335.1 Desulfuromonadaceae bacterium
CTTATTGTGCTGGCCCCCGATTCCATCCAGGAGCTCTACGATCTGACCATGGTCGCTTTTGACCTTGCCGATCAATATCGCATGCCGGTTATGATTCTCGGCGATGCCATGATCGGCCAAATGAAAGAGGCTCTTACCCCGCGCCCCTATCAGCCCCTGTTTGAACTCCCGGCTAAAGACTGGTGCGTGACCGGTAAGCAGGGCCGTACTCAGGGCAATACCGTTAAGTCGCTTTTCTTGGCTGATGGTGCTCTCGAAGCTCACAACTGGCGCTTGCACGGTCGCTATCAGGAACTGAAGGACCGGGAGGTGCGCTGTGAAACTGTCGACATCGACGATGCTGAACTCATCCTTACTGCCTTTGGCAGTGCGGCGCGGATTGCTAAGACCGCGGTGAGCATGGCGCGCCAGGCTGGTCTGAAGGTCGGCCTGATCCGTCCCATCACCCTGTTTCCCTTTCCAACAGAAGTTTTCCGCCAAGCCACCGAGCATTGCAGGCGAGTCCTCTGTGTCGAGCTCAACAACGGGCAGATGGTTGAAGATGTAAGGCTTTCTGTCGATCGCCAAGCCGATGTCCGGTTTTATGGTCGTCCCGGTGGTACCGGTTCTCTGCCGACTCCGGAAGAGCTTTTTGAACAATTGCAAAAGCATTATAAGGACTGATTATGGCCGACGGTAAAATTACGGTATTTGAGCGTCCCCAATCCCTGAAGCCGGTGTCCAGCCATTTCTGTCCCGGTTGTCATCACGGCACGGTCCATCGCTTGGTGGCTGAAGCCCTGGATCAACTCGGGGTGCAACAACAAACCATCGGCATCGCTTCTGTCGGTTGCAGTGTTTTGCTCTACGAATATTTTGATATCGATGTGGTTGAATCACCCCATGGTCGAGCCCCTGCGGTGGCTACCGGGGTTAAGCGGGTGCATCCCGATAGTATTGTCTTTACCTATCAAGGTGACGGTGATTTGGCGGCGATAGGTACAGCTGAGATTATCCATGCTGCCAACCGTGGCGAAAATCTTACGGTCATCTTTGTTAATAACACTACCTACGGTATGACCGGAGGGCAGATGGCGCCGACCAGTTTGAAAGGCCAGGTGACCACCACTAGCCCTTACGGACGTGATCTTGAAACCGACGGCAATCCGATTCGTATGGCAGAATTGCTAGCTTTGCTTGATGGCACTAAATTTTCGGCGCGCGTATCCGTTGATGCACCTAAGCGGGTGGCTCAAGCCGGCAAGGTCATTCGTAAAGCCTTTGAGATGCAGAAGAATCGAGCCGGTTTTGCCTTCGTTGAGGTTCTTGCGGCTTGCCCGACTAACTGGGGACTTTCTGCTCTTGACGCCAATGAGCGGATCAGTCAGGAAATGATGCCCTGCTTTCCCCTAGGCACTTTTAAGGATCTGGGCGGGGAACATTGAGCTTAGATAAGAGGTCACTTTGCATGGACAACAATAAGATGAACGAAGACGTCTTTATGGCTGGGTTTGGCGGTCAGGGCATTCTGTTGATCGGCAACTTGCTGGCGTATGCTGCTATTGAAGCAGGTAAAAATGCGTCCTTTTTTCCCGCTTACGGGCCGGAAAAACGGGGTGGTGCTGCCATGTGCAGTGTCATTGTGGCCGATCAGGAAATTGGTTCACCCGTTGTAGGGCGGCCTAGCAACGTCCTGCTTCTGAATCAGAATGCAATGGATAAATACACTCCAAAGATTCGCTCCGGCGGGTTTTGCTTTTATAATAGCTCTTTGATCGATGCTAGCGAGCATCAACGCAGCGATATCTCTATGCTGGCTATTCCTGCCAATGAGATTGCTACTGAGGTTGGAAATGTCAAGTTGGCAAACATGGTGATGCTTGGAGCGCTGCTGGCTCTTAATCCACTAGTACAACTTGAGAGTATTAAGCAGGCCCTGGATGTAATCATTCCGGAACGCAATAAGCGGTTCATTCCCGCTAACCTGCTGGCTCTTGACCGTGGTTTTAATTTTAAAACTGCTTAGATTCTTGTGATTTTCTTTTGATGGGATAGCGCATGACCCAGGTCGAGTTCGTTAAGCTTAAGCGACCCGAGAAGGCCAGGCACTTGTGTGAACTGGCTGAACAGTTTTTTAATGATGGGAATAAGATTCTTATCATGGTGGGCGATAAAAACCAGGCTGTGACTTTGGATCGTTTCATGTGGACTTGGCACAAGGGCTCTTTTATCCCCCATGCTTTTAATAACGGTGCCGTCGACTGTCTTGATGAGCCGATTATTATTGAAACTGCCGAGTGTAATCCTCACGGTGCTGAAATTCTTATCATGGGAAGACCGTGTAGTTCTGAATTCATGAGTCACTTTCGGCATGTAATTGATTTTGCTGAAGTATATGACCAGCAGCTGGCCAGTGATGCGCGGCAACGTTACGCCAGTTACCGGCAGGCCGGTTTTGCCGTGGCCATGCGTTAACCAAGAAGGACCAGGCAGCTTGGTCCTTCTTGAAACGATCCTGGCACTTAAAAAGAAATTGGCCCTGCCGGTGGAATCGGTCAGGGCCTTGGCTTTTTGGAAGGAGAGGGTGTCTGGTTATCGCTTTGCCAGATCCGGGAACGGTACTTTCGTGGCCGACTAACCCCTGTTGCTGCTACTGCTCCGGTTATGCCGTTTGTAAAACTGCCTGTTCCGCTTGAAGGTCCTTTGTTTCCAACTGTTTTTAAGCATTGCCAAAAAAGGAGCGTTTCGCGGTTTTCTGGGAAAACGTAGCGGCTCCGAGGGCAGTTTTTGTAAGGATGAGTTGTGGCGGTTCACGGGCCGGGTGGTAAGGCTGTATCTCTTGGCCTGCGGTTTTTGCGAACTCAAACAGCGCCTTTTGTTTCGGTCACCTCTTGTCGGCTGCTTTGTGACGATCTCGAAATATAACCTAAGTACATATACTTACAAGGGATAGATAAACTATTTTATGAATTTTGAAAATATCTCTATTGTATTGGTCGAGCCTCAGGGGCCTTTGAATGTCGGTTCTGTTTGCCGGGCCATGAAGAATTTCGGTTTCAATGATTTGCGTCTAGTCAATCCACGGGCTGATCATCTAGGTGACGAAGCGAGACGCATGGCAGTTAAGGCCGGCGGCTTGTTGGAAGAAGCAGCCATATTTACCAGTCTCGAAGATGCCTTGCAGGATTGCCAGCTAGCCCTAGCGACCACCCGTCGTTTCGGCAAATATCGTGAGGATTTTCTTCATCCCGATCAGGCGGCCGATTATCTGCTGCCTTGGACCGAGAAGGGAAGGGTGGCCTTGGTGTTCGGTCGCGAAGATAAGGGGCTTACCACCGACGAGCTAGACCTTTGTCAGC
>JAIOSZ010000204.1 GCA_021107335.1 Desulfuromonadaceae bacterium
CTTGACAAAGATTGTTCCCAGGTCGAGATCAATCCCCTGGTAACCACGGCTGACGGTCAACTGTTGGCTATGGATGCCAAGATCAACTTGGATGACAATGCTCTGTTCCGCCATCCGCAGGAGCAAGAGCTTCTCGATCACAGCCAGCTTGATCCCCTTGAAGTGCAGGCCGGCCGTTCTGATATCGCCTATATCAAAATGAGTGGCCGTATCGGTTGCCTGGTTAACGGTGCTGGTCTGGCTATGGCCACCCTTGATGTGCTGCAGGAGTGTGGAGGCCATCCGGCTAATTTTCTCGATGTTGGCGGCGGTGCCAGCCGAGAAAAAGTCGCAGAGGCATTTCGTATCATTCTTCAGGACCCTGAGGTCAAGGGAGTGTTCGTTAATATTTTTGGCGGCATTATGCGTTGTGATATTGTGGCGCAAGGAATTATCGATGCAGCAATACCGGCATCGTGTCGGCTACCTATTGTGGTGCGCATGGCCGGCGCCCAGGTCGATGAGGGCAAGGCTCTGCTGGCAGCTTCCGGGCTCAACGTGACCTGCGTAGATGGTCTGGGAGATGGGGCCACGCGTATCGTTGAGCTGCTCGCTTAAACGATTGCGACAGTGTTCAGTAAGTTTTTTGGTGTCGATGATCTGATTCTCGAAATGGATATTAGCCGATGGCAATATTGATCAATCAAGATTCACGGATCGTGGTCCAAGGGCTTGGCCGGTCCGGACTGTTTCATGCCCAGCGCTGTCGCGAATATGGCAGTTCGATTGTTGCCGGAGTCACCCCCGGTAAGGGTGGCACTTATAGCGATGACATTCCTGTTTTCGATACGGTCGCCGAGGCTGTGAAGCACGGTGCAGCGAATGTATCGATGATCTTCGTGCCGCCACCGGCTGCAGCAGATGCCATTCTTGAAGCAGCATCGGCTGGCATCGAACTGGCGATCTGCATCACTGAAGGGATTCCGGTGCGTGACATGGTGCAGGTTAAGCAGGCCCTACAGGGCAGCGCTATGCGCCTTATCGGTCCTAACTGTCCCGGTGTAATTACCCCCGGTCAATGTAAGGTTGGTATTATGCCTGGCGATATCCATCGCCCGGGCTCGGTGGGGGTAGTTTCCCGAAGCGGCACCCTGACCTACGAGGCGGTGCAGCAACTAAGCGACGCAGGACTCGGTCAATCAACCTGTGTCGGCATCGGCGGTGATGCTATTATTGGTAGTGGTTTTATCGACATCCTCGAATTATTCAACGACGATCCGGCCACCGAATCGGTCTTTCTCATCGGTGAAATTGGCGGCAGTGCTGAAGAAGAGGCCGCAGCCTGGATTCAGCGTCATATGCGTAAGCCGGTGGCAGCTTTCATCGCTGGAGTGACCGCTCCACCGGGTAAGCGTATGGGCCATGCCGGTGCCATCGTCAGTGGTGGTAAAGGCCGGGCCGTGGATAAAATTGCTACCCTGCAAGGTTGCGGTATTCAAGTCGCCACCAGTCCGGCACGTATGGCAGAAGCTCTGCTTGAAACACTAAATCGCCGATAAAACAGGCGCTTGCAGCCTGTTTGCAGGAAGCTCAACGGTTGACTTTTGGCCTTGGTTCGCCCTATGATGTGGGGCGATTAAATGGTTAGATATCTTTTGATAACGGCCCTATTGGGGCCTTTTTTAAATCCAATCTCGGTTACGGATAAACATCGTTCCCGATGTTGGAAAATTGGCAGGATTCATGGCAATATTAACGATTCGACACTACCCCGATCCCGTGTTGCAGCAGGTAGCGCAACAGATCCCCGAAATCGACGAGACCATTAAGACTCTGGCTCAGAACATGGTTGAAACCATGTATGCTGCGCCCGGAGTAGGCTTGGCGGCCCCTCAGGTTGGCATCAGTCAGCGCCTGATTGTGCTCGACTGTTCGCCTAAAGGGGAGTCTGCGCAATTGATTATCGCGGTCAATCCCGAGATTGTGAGCCGCGAAGGTGAGCAGTTTGAGGAAGAAGGCTGCCTTTCGGTACCCGAGTACTACTGCCCCGTTCACCGTGCCCAGCGGGTCAGTGTGCGGTTTCTCGATCTGCAGGGGCTGACGGTGGAGATGGAAGCCGAGGGTTTTCAGGCTGTTGCCTTTCAACACGAGATCGACCACCTCGACGACCTGTTGTTCGTCGATCGTCTCTCTTCGTTGAAGAAAAGCATGTTTCGTAAAAAATATATAAAAATCATGCAACAACAGGAGCAGCAGCTGTGATCAAGGCGGGGAATATCCGGACCATTTTTATGGGCACGCCCGACTTCGCCCTACACACTTTGCAAGGGCTTCTCGATTGCGGTGTGGATCTGTGCGCCGTCTACACTCAGCCTGACCGGCCAAAAGGACGGGGCAAAAAGCTGGCCCCGCCACCGGTCAAGGAGCTGTCTGAGCAGCACGGAATACCCGTTTATCAGCCCCTTAAATTGCGCTAGCCGGCGGTCGTCGAGGAGCTCAAGGCATGGGCCCCCGATCTAATAGTGGTGTTTGCCTATGGTCAGATTCTGCCCAAGAGTGTACTCGATATCCCCCAGTATGGCTGCATCAACGTCCATGCTTCACTGCTGCCTCGTTATCGGGGGGCCGCGCCGATCAACAAGGCCGTGGTCGATGGCGAGCAGGTAACAGGAGTAACCACCATGCTGATGGATGTGGGCCTCGATACTGGCGATATGCTGGTCAAGCGGGCCACCGAAATCGGAGCTGAGGAAACTGCAGGCGAGCTTCATGATCGTCTCGCGTTGCTGGGCCGCGAGGCCATGGAAGAGACTCTGCAGCGTCTCTGTGTCGGAACCCTTCGACCCGAGCCTCAGGACGATGCCTTGAGTTGCTATGCGGCGATGATGAAAAAAGAGGATGGACGCATCGATTGGCATCAAAATGCGTTGACCATTCATAACTTGGTCCGGGGCTTGACCCCATGGCCGGGGGCCTATACTTCCCTGCAAGGGGAGACGCTCAAACTTGGCAGCACTTTGACAGAAGATGGCGCCGATGCTGATCCTGGTGCGATCGTCGCGGCCGGCCCCGAAGGGGTGCGTATCGCCTGTGGCGACGGCACGCTTCTAGTGCGGGAACTGCAACTCCCTGGCAAAAAGCGCCTTTCGGCAGCCGATTTTCTGCGGGGCAGAGCTTTGCCACCAGGCACTATTCTGGGGGAATGACGTGAGCGAATGGACCTTTGATGGCCGATCCTGTCGGCCGCCGTGGTTGTTCCTTTCTGTGCTCGGGCTTATCGGCTTTCTGCTGATTCTTGTGTCCTGGCTGGCCTGGTGGGTACCAAGCGTCGGCTTCGGTAATATTCATCCAGCATTGTCGCGCTGGTTCGGTATTTTGCTGGCAAGCATTGTGCTGGTGGTGTTACTGGCGTTGGGGCAGCTCGGCCTAACGTTGTTTAGTGGGCGTGATCTGTTTTTTTCTGTTCGTTTACGTGGTTTGGCCATCCGCTATCTGCTACCCGCTGTTATTGTTATCGGTCGTTGTTTCGGTGCCGATCGCGATGCTCTGCAGCGTTCCTTCATCGCCGTCAACAATCAGTTGATACGAGGCCGCAAACTGCAAGTACCGGCCAGCCAGGCGATTATTCTTTTGCCCCACTGTGTTCAACTGCATGATTGCGCCGTCAAGGTTACCGGTGATATCGACAAGTGTCTGCGCTGTGGAAAATGTGGCATCGGAGACTTGGCTGAATTAGCGCAAAGCCGTGGAGTGACCATTGCTGTTGCCACCGGTGGAACCCTGGCGCGAAAGATCCTGAAAGAAGCGAGACCACGATTTGTGCTGGCAGTGGCCTGTGAACGGGATCTGACCGCCGGTATCCGAGACGCCTATCCTCTGCCGGTATACGGTGTGTTTAACCGCCGACCACAGGGGCCTTGCTACAACACCGAGATCGACTTGGCCGAAGTTAAAACAGTCCTCGATGCCCATGTTTTTCCCGATTCGGTCGGCCGTTGATCTAACGAGGTGCAAAGGTTATGAATATATTACGAACCGCGATCTTGATGTCCGTTATGACCCTTTTGCTGGTCTGGGCTGGCGGCATGCTCGGTGGCCAGAGCGGTGCCCTGATGGCGTTAATCTATGCTGGGGTAATGAATCTAGGCTCCTACTGGTTCTCCCATAAGATCGTGATTCGCATGTATCGTGGTCGCGAGGTGCAGCATGGTGCTCTGTTTGAGGTGGTGAAGGAACTTTGCCAGCGTAACAGTCTGCCGATGCCGAAGGTCTATACACTACCCCAGCCCACGCCTAATGCCTTTGCCACCGGCCGGAATCCCCAACACGCTGTGGTGGCGGCGACCGAAGGTCTGGTGCACATGCTCAGTCGTGACGAGTTGATGGGAGTCATGGCTCACGAGTTGAGCCATGTTCGCAATCGGGATATTCTGATCGGTTCCATCGCCGCCACCATCGCCGGGGCCATCGGTTATTTGGCTCATATGGCCCAATGGGCGGCCCTGTTTGGCGGATTAGGCGGTCGTGACGATGATGAGGGCGGTCCCTTTGGACTGATTCTACTGATGATTTTTGGGCCCCTGGCAGCCATGTTGGTGCAGATGGCGATCTCTCGCTCCCGGGAATACGCTGCCGATCGTGGTGGAGCTCAGCTATGCGGGAATCCTCATCATCTGGCCAGCGCTCTGCGCAAGCTGGAAGAGGCCAATCAGCAGCGGCCTATGCCGCGGGTCAATGAGGCCACCGCTCATATGTTTATTGTTAACCCGCTGCGTCGCGGCGGCATGGCTGCTCTGTTTTCCACCCATCCGCCCATGGCGGAACGGGTACAGCGCCTGGAAAATATGACGCTTGGGTGACAAGCGTCAGCAGAGACTTTGAAAGTGCGGGGGCATGGCAACATGCCCCCGCTGCGTTAGAACCCTAATGAATGTCGAGGTGAACTGGTGAAAAAGTATGATCCCCGAAGAATGGCCTGGGAAATCCTGGCGCGGGTCGAGGAGGGGATGTTTTCCGACGTCGCACTCGATGCGGGACTGAGCGCTGCACCGCAACTGGAAGATCGGGACCGTGCCCTGCTTACCGAACTGGTCTACGGGGTCTTGCGCCATTGTGGTCGTATCGATTTCGCCCTGAGTCATTGTTGCAGCCAGCCCCTGCACAAGGTCGAGCCAGCGGTGTTGCGTCTGCTGCGTCTCGGTTGTTACCAGATCCTGCTTCTCGACCGTATTCCGGTTCGAGCGGCAGTGCACGAGACGGTGGAGTTGGCCAAACACCTTGGTTTGACCAGGGCTACCGGGTTTATCAACGGCATATTGCGTGGTATCGACCGCAGTCGAGAAAGTATTCCCTGGCCAGACCCTGAAAAGGCGCCTCTTGCTTATCTGCAGCATGTGCAGTCGCTACCTAAGTGGCTGGCAAAAGCTTGGTTGAAGGAATATGGCCCTGCTGAAGCCCTGGCTCTGGCCGAGGCCATGCTGCAAGTGGCTCCTTTCACGGTGCGAGTCAATAGCTTGCAGCAGGATCGGGAAGAGTTTCTCGCCACCTTGACCGCCGCTGGCTATCGGGTTGCGGCGACTGCTTATGCCCCTGAAGGTGTAGTTGTCGAAGGAGGAGGATCCCGCCGTCTACCTGGTGATGACCAAGGTGC
>JAIOSZ010000187.1 GCA_021107335.1 Desulfuromonadaceae bacterium
ATGATTTCGTCAGCGGTACGGCCCTGCTCGATTCAGCAATCCGCCAGGACTTCACCGCCTTCGATAATATTCAACTGCATTACACCCTGAACAATGTCACCCGCGCCAGCGGCGGCAACCTGTTTGTTGCGATCACCTTCAGCCGCATGGTGACATCCAGCCGCACCGGCGACACCTTTACTGATAACTCCAGCACCGAATTCACCTTCAAGGTCGAGAACGGCGTACCCAAAATCTACAGCATGAAAAACCCATTGGTCTTCGGCTTGAGCGATGCAGACAATATCGCCACCGGAACGATCAATAGCGGATCCAACGACGACGTTCTCACCCTAAGCACATCCGGCACCGCAGCACTTACGCCGCTCAGTTCGATTTCAGCTGCCTCGACTAGCACATCAACGTCAACATCAACGACCGCGACGATGACCCTAACGGATAATTCCGGCTCCCATGGAGGCTTTTTTCTGGCAACCGGTGCAAGTGCCGGTGGGGGGACAGGGGACGTTTATCTGGAAATCAACTCACTCTGGTCAGGAACATCTGCAACCTTTGCATCTTTAGGCTCAGCCGCCATTGAAGGAATCACCAGCGTTTCCGCGGGTCCATACATGGACCCAGCAGTGTTCGGGTTTGCTGTAGGAGACACTTATGCAGTCAGTCTCGCCGATGGCACGTATGGAATTATACAGATTACAAATTTCACCGATGCAATGCCCAATTTCTCAGTCGAACTGAAATACAAATATCAACCAAACGGCTCAACTTCTTTTTAGCACCCGCTAGCCTGCTCCAAACCAAGCCTGCCTTACGCTCGAAGCGGGGCAGGCTTTTTTTTCAAGATTTATTGCCCGAAGCCCAAGCAAACAAAGAGGCCTCAGGAATCGTTTTGTTGGCCGCGTGCTGCTAGTGCCTGTCGGTCTAACATTACCCGGCATTATAATAGGGCAGTTTTTTGAGGTCCGTGAGACCCGTATCGCTACCAGGTTTATGTCACAGCAAACTTCTCAAGGATCACAATCAAAGGAGGTCGCATTGGCTAAAAGGGTCTTGTCTACAATCTATTGGCTCTCTTTGATATTTGCCCCATGCCTTTGTACCGCGGCATGGGCTGAGTATAGCCCTTTTACCGAAGGACAAACCGGCCAGGAACTGGTTCAAACGGCCAACCAAAACGGCTTTGCTATTGAATTCAGATCGTTTCCGGCCAGAAATGCCGCTGACTTTGATCGAGCGATAAATATCAAGGTCCGAGGAAGACAAGTCTATGCCGATTGGGTAAATACCTATCGAATAGGACGTTACGGGGGACAGAAACTATCGATAATTAAAAAGCAGTTTGAGAATTCGCCTATAAAGCTTGAAATTGAATATATTGTCACCAAGAACATTGACCAGTATGGCTTGATAATCCGGCAGAATCTCCAACCCGGAAGAGTTGTCGCAGCCCAATGCCCGCCATACAGCAAGGTCCTGTCTCAATCCAACTTGTTTAAAAGACCGACATTAAACAACCCGCGTTTAAGCAGCTATACGGGACGCGGCAATTATTCTCCCCCAAATTTTTACCATAACAATAACGGAGATGTGGTTCTCAAATTAACCGTTTTGACCATGGAGCCGGTCGAGATGATAGATTTGGCCGGACTAACCTTCCAGGAGGCCAAAACAAGGCTATCCAACATGGGCATGCCCATCGGATATATCCAGGACACCTATGAAAAAACCTATCAAGCCAACTTATATGGCAAAATTTTTAAGCAGTCGATCCCGGCGGGCACCCTTTTAACCGAACCGAAAATGATGGGAGTGATGATTTACGCATTTCCGGAGACAAAAATGCCGGATCTGACAAAAGGGTGGACAATAGATCGAGCAGAACAGGAACCCTATCTGATAATTGTCCCGAACTATATACCAACAGATGATATTGCAAAAGACCGCCTGATTATTGCCCAAGATATCAAGGCAGACTCACCCCTGGTCAAAAAAACCAGTGTCAGGGTAAACGTCTATAGATATAGAAACCCCTTCAACCGATTGGACTACATTAACGTTCATCGGGATGTCGCCATAAAATTATTGAACGAAAAAAACCTTCGATACCGCATTGAAACAAAGGATATTTTTGATCATTTCAAATCCACCTTTGACCTGGAATTCATCAAACAAAATGACATGAAGGTGGTCGAGGCTGAACAGCAAGGAACAACGGTTGTCTTGACCGTATTGCAATATACCCCGCAATCCGACGCCATGCCGGATCTGGTCGGCAAAGACTGCCAGGCTGCCATTCAAGACGCCATCATCCTTCAAAAGGCTCTCCCGGGGCTGACTTATAGTACTGAATATATTCCAACTGAGCTGTTAAAAAGTGATGGACTGGTCGTAAGAATAGAACCCGAAGCATTCACACCAATAAAATCCTATGACACCATCAAAATATTCTGTGGCAAAGCAACAATCACTAACATTGATGATATTAAAGCCATGGTGCCGGATCTTCGTGGGCAGACTGCCGATGAGGCAAAACAAGAACTTTCGGCACTTGGGTTCAGTAAAATTGTTGTTACAAAAGAAAAAAAAGTGGGTGCTGTTGACGGGACCGTTGTCGACCTGATCAATCAGATCGGCATGTCTGCCATTGGCTATAAAACGTTTAAAAGTGAAAAAATCACCATCAATATCGCTGACATCCAAGCCATTGAAATGCCGGAGATGGGTCACTACGCAGGACTTTCTCCGGACCAGGCAAAAATGTTTTTACTTCACCTGGGGTACCGTAATTTCGAGTTTGAATCTGAAGCAGACTCCTATGTCAAGTATGTATCAGATCAGCCGCCGGGAAAGGTCATAGCGACAGTCCCCCGATGGAAAACAAAGCTGCCCTATGGCAAAGATACGCTGATCACCTTGATTGTCCGCCCGGAACCCGGCCAGGCACTTCCCGAAGCTATCCATCTAAATCCACCGGACAAACCGGAGACGGTCAAGGTGCCCGGATTGAAATTGACCCTGGCCGAAACTATCCAGGTTATGGAAGACAACGACCTGGTCCCCGTGGTGACTTATGAGGTTACCAAATTTGCCCACTTTAAAGACAAGATCAAACCAGGGTCAGTTCCCGCCTGGCAAACCATCGTAAAGCGAGGCTCAAAAGTGGCCTTCACTGTATACACGCTTAAAGCGGTTGTCCCGCCGGTCACCATATTTGACGAAAATACTGCGATTTCTTTAATCGAAAACAACAATCTCAAGGCCACGGTTTCGTACGTCCCGACAAATATTAAAAGTCAGGACAAAAAGGTGTCGACTCAGGACCCTTCAGGTGGGGTCCTCATGGAACCCGGAGCCATCGTAAAACTAAAAGTTTTTCAATTTTCCGGCCTCAGCAGCATGCCCAATATCTTATTTCGAAAGTACGGCCAATCGGTCGCGACTCTGTTAAACGATTATTTTAGCTTGCAGCATAAGGTCGTGGAAATCCCAACCGAATTTGAAGAAGATGACGGGAAAATCATTAAGACTCTTCCGCCAGCTGATGCAAAAATTAAGGAGGGGAGCGTTGTTGAGCTTCATGTCTACAAATTATCAACCAACGCCAAACGCATTGTTCCCAATGTCAGCTATCTTCCCCTGGAAGTGGCCATACAAGAACTTGAGCACAAAACATTTAAAATACAGCAGACAATTGTTGCCACCGACTCGGTGACATTAGAAGGCCGAGTGGCTACCCAAAGTCCGGCGGCAGGCTCTCGCCTTGCCCCAGGATCAACCATTACACTTTCAGTGTACAACCATTCCGGGGTCTCCCTGGTGCCAGATTTTTACAACCAGCCAACTGATCCCTGGGTCATGAAAGCCATCGAAAACAAAGGATTGAAATACGAAATCATCGAGGCCAAAAAGGATGGCTGGGAAACAGTCCCTCTGGGGCATATCTATCGAACTGAACCCGCCGCCAATGAAAAAATCAATCGCGGCGGAACCATTAAGCTCTACATTTATAAAATAGCCGGAAAAGTACCCTCTCTTATCGGTTTGAAAGAGCAGCAAGCCGAGTCACTTCTTACGGCAGCAGGCTATGTTGTCCTCAAGGAATACCAGGTGGGGGATTCACCAGAAACAGTCCATAAGCAGTTACCAGCGCCGTTCACCCTTCCGAAACATGTCGAAGTAACACTCACTATTGAAAAAAAAGGAGTCCGTGTTCCAAGTATTGTTTCAAGTGATTTGGAAAGCGCAGAAAAAGTTTTAAAAGCAAAGGAATTTCAAATCAAGACCGTTTATGTCAGACAAAGTTCGGCACTCGCCGGGACAGTGGTCGAGCAAAAACCGCTACAAGGCAGCAATGTTGTGCCCGGAACCGTCATAACGCTTTCTGTGGCAGAGTATCCAAATGGGGTAGAAGTGCCCAATCTTATCGGTCAACGGCCTCTTAAAGAAGTGATCGATTTGCTAGAAAAGAAAAAACTTAAACATGAAATCATTCCGGGAAAAGATGTTGGTGTCAGGACATCTAATTGGGGCAGAATTTATGAAATTCAACCCGCCCCTGGTTCTAAGGTAAAAGCAGGGACCACTCTTAAGTTATATAGCTATACGACCCAAAAAAGAGTTCCAGATGTCATAGGCAAACCAGAGGTAGAAGCCACCAAGGTTTTTGAAGATTTTGGATTCGCGGTAAGCAAGTATTATGTCGTTGATGCCGCCGCGCCCGGCACAGTTATAAGTCAATCTCAAAAGAGCGGCAATCCACCCCTGCATGCCGCTATTACGCTTGCTATTAGCAAGGGCGCGATCGTACCAAACAAAAGTATGAATGTTAAATTATCTCAGCCAGGCCCTGAGATCATTTCCGCCTTTACCGCGCTTTACAATAATTTTAAAGCGGCCTATGAATCCAAGGATGAATATGCGGTATCCGCATTGATTTCAGGAGACTGGGGTTCAAGTGATGGCAACAGCATTTCCGATTTAGAAGACAATTTACACAATATGTTTAGCGTCTTCGACGATATTGAATACAGCTTGTCTGGACTCAGTATCAGCGAAATCGGGACGAACCTCTACAACGTCGGCTATAGCGTCACCATCCGTGGCACAATATTCGACAACGATCTGACCCACGAAGAAGTCTCCGCAGTTACCGAACAGATCATTATCGACAGCAGCGGACAAGCCAAAATCCACAAAACCCTGGGCGGCAACTACTGGTCGAGGCAATGATCGGTCGAACTTAAAACAAATCCGCCCCAAGAGTAGGGGGGGCTGGGGGCATTCTTGCTTTAGTGCATTAAGAGGCCTACCCACCACAACTGAAGATCCTCCCTTGGATTGGAATAGCTCTTTACCCTCTCTGGCTGCCCGGCTTACTGAGGGTCCGCAAAGTCAGCTCAAAAGTGCACCACATGAGTCAAGCAAAGACTTGACCCCCTTTTTTACCTTTTTTATGTTGGACGCACCGCTACACCTTTTCGTAGCAAGATTTGAATGGTCTACCGAAGATGAGACTATCGTGGGGAAATGAACTGGAGCGTTTTGCACGGGTGATACGGGGAAGGTGATTTTTGAATTGGCCAAGCCTTGATGCATTCGCAGAACGCTTCTATTATAGGATGGCTAAGCAAAGATTTCACCCTACAACGCCTGGTGTTTTTTCGGAGATGAAGACATACATTTAGTCTGTCGAGGCACTAAAAACACGCCGTAGGGTGGACTCGTTGCGACGTCATATTATTCGCTTTGATCCTCAATGGAGCACAAGCCCATCAAGCGCAAAGCCAGCGCATTTTCGACGGTAGTCGTATAACGCCACGAATAAAGCTTCTGGCTAAACTTTCCGGTATCCAGGTATTTGCATTTGTGCCAGAGCTCAGGGTGCTTGGCTCTGATGGTGTCTCTCTGGAGGAATGTAAGAGATATTAACTTTTTCACCTTGTTCTCCACGGCCTAACGTTAATTTGGAATGGATCTATAATCAAACGCTTTAACCGATAAAATATACAACAAATTGGCTGAAAGCTGAAAGGTAGAACTATCAACATCAATTACATCTTCATGGAATAGCTTACAGACAGCGACTAAGGGAGAATAACGCAACGACGGTGCATATGCGTTATGGGTTTTACACCCAACAGCACCTTCGATCAACCTTGCGCAAGAGAAGCGGTCCGACCATTTCAGCAACCTACTGTCAGAAAAGAGGGCGTACCAAGGGAGCTACAATGCCGGCACACAGAACATTGCTCCTTAGCCTTTACGTGCCCTCAAACAACATGCCCCACGCAGTGGCAGCCATTTTTTGCCTACTTTTTGTTGGCTTGGACAAAAAGTAGGGCGTCTGGCGGGACGCGACCCGCCGGTTTTAATCATAACTATTCCTCCGAACAACCCTGCTCCACTTCCAACGTTGCTATCAACCCAAATTTCGGCTGAAAGACCTGCGGCAAATCAAGATCTTTGGTGGTACTGATCCACAGCGTGGGTATACCTGGATCCGATTCAGGGCTCTTACCCTGCAGATCGGTCAGATAAATCAAACAGCCGGCATCGGGCACATTGTTTACCGCCCACTCAAAAGGCGGGCACAAGTCGGTACCACCATGACCCGTGACTTTCAACTCTACAGGGTATTCATCCGGCGTAATCGTCTCTGTAGCGGATATCTCACAGTCGCAATAAACGACACTAACGGTAGCCGGATAGCTCAGCAAGATGTCGTTCAACTCTGCCTGAAACTGGTTTAACTCTTTTTGCGTGATGGAGCCGGAGGTATCGATGGCCAGCACGAGAGGCTTCATTCCGTTGGAGCGAAAACTGGGCAGGTAGATCCCGTCAGCAATGTGGCGTCGGTTGGGTTGGTTCCATGAATAGTCGTTACGGGCCGTATGATCGATAAAGGAACGGAGCATTTCGCGCCAGTCAAGAATGGGGTGGACCAGTTCATTCACCAGCCGCGCCAGGGAGCCAGGCAACTTCCCTTGGGCCTTGGCCGCTTGCGCGGCTTGTTGTATGACAACGGTTATTTCAGCTTCTTCCCGTTCCCTATCCGCTTTGGACAGCGCCTTGCCATACTCGTCCCTGGCATCTTCGAAGCCGCCACAACCACCCGGATCTCCTTCCTCAAGGTCGTCATTTCTTTCGACGTCACAATCATCATCGCCGGCCCCATCAGGTAATCGATTGTAAATTTGTTCCGCGGCCAAGTTGCTAAAATCTTTATGGTACAAGGCTTTGGGCAACATACTAAGACCGGCCTCTTTGAGGATGCCATTGATGGCATAATCACCGGCCTTATTAAATCGTCCCAGATTACGAGCGCTACGTCTAAGGGGATGGAAGTGCGCGACATGCATGACCAGATGGGCAAGCACAAAGACAATCTGGTCGATCTGCAGCCCGTTAATAAAATCGGGATTATAGCGAATTTGCTTTCCGTCAGTGCAGGCGGTTTTTATCTCTTTATCCTCACGCAACCGCATACGCAGCAGCAGGGTCGCGAAAAACGGGTGGTCTAGCACCGTCCTTGCAATCGCCTTTGCCAGCTTTGAGGATTTTTTCATCGCATTGCCTTCCCAAGTGGGCTAGTTCAAGAGTGTGGAGTGTTCCTGCTGCAGACATTATCGAGAGAATTGCACAGGGCTGCCATCTTTAGCCGATCAAAGCAGCAGGTCGCCATTTTCTTTGGCCCATTTGGTGAATTCCTTGCTGGTCGCCAGCTTGGGTTCGGCTTGCAGTGCATCGCGCAGCCAAACAACCTGAAATTCGGAGGGCAGCCGCTTCATATAGCGAAAGGCCTGTCCAGCGTTGTCTGTAGTTATCTTGCGACTCATGGCTCCACAAAGCGCGTAGAGCACCGACGGCTCATCGGGAACATCCGATTTATCCGGATCGATCATGATCGACTCGATGTCGGGCAGATCACGATATATTTGCAGGAAGGAGGTAAATTCAGCGGCTGCGCCGAACCCCAGAGCTCCGGCGAAAAAGGGCAGTTCCGCCTCAAACGGCAACTTGCCCATAAACCGGCCGATACTGGCCCAAACCCGTGGGCAGGGAAATGAATTGCCCTGCGCCTTGGGATCAAAGTGATGCAGCAGATCGGGCCGCAGGCGCAAGAAGCCAATAATTTCTGAGGGCACGTCGTTTTTCATCGCCCAGGCGCACCACTCGTCCAAATCGGTGGCGAGCTCCAGGTGAGTCGCAAAACGGGACCCCAAAGCCTTGCTGATCTTGCGGCTAAAGGTACCGTCGATTACCCGGTTGCCCGCCGCCAGAATTCTCCACCCATCTGGCAAGGAATATTCGCCAAGTTTGCGGTCTAGGACAAGCTGCAGCAGCGAGCTCTGCACCGAATCGGGAGCCTGAGAAAGTTCGTCAAGGAACAGTAAACCTTCCCCTTCCGAAGGCAAAAAGTTCGGTGGATTCCAGCGGGTGGTGCCGTTTTCTACCGACGGCACACCGCGCAGGTCCACAGGGTCCAGCAGCACCGCGCGAATATCTATCAGAGGCAGGCTCATATCGGCGGCGACCTGGGCCACGATTTGGGATTTGCCGATGCCGGGCGGTCCCCAGAGGAACATGGGCACATTGACGTTAAGCCCGCTCTTGAGAATCGCAATAGCCAGCGATGGTTTAACGCTTACCGAAGTCTCCATACATTCTCCCTATGAGCTAATCCGAAAGGCTGAGTCGTTTTTTCTCAACGAGCTTCTTGCTGTTTAAAGATACTAAATAGGGCGCCGGAACAACCTTGATCAATGTCAATTCCAGAGATTATAACGCGGCCCAGGATTGCTTTCGTTATCCAGCCAAGCCCCGCTGCCGTAGATGCCAACACAACAGTTTATAGCTCAATAGCGGACCTTAAGAGGATATTAGATTTATCATGAACGGACAACCTACCTCTTTAACCTCGCCGATCCCACCAAATATTCACAGCAGTTCACCACCGGAAATAAACTTCGGGCACAGGCCAACGGTCACGAGAAACGGGCTGCCCAGCTGGACAGGCGAGGCGACCGGATGGACAATCGCCTTGACCGCCGAGGCGACAGGGTAGACCGGAACCTCGATCGCAAGGGACAGCGCATCGACCGCTGTTATGACCGTGGTCAAGCCCGGCGCCACTGACCTGAAGACGGGTCTAGGGCAGGTCGTCAAATAGAGCCGACCCTCGGCCCGAGACCCTCACGAGCAACCAAATCGGCAGAACATGGAATCTTTTCTAAAATCGGTGGAACGTCAGGCCTATCGCATGGCGCTGATCGCCAGCAACAACCGCGATGATGCCCTCGACCTGGTGCAAGGACCCATCCGCACGCCATCTACTTCGATGAGCCCCTGCTCTTTTATTCTTTCGATAAAAAAGAAAATGGGATCAAGCAATAACTTGACCCCATTGAACTACAACAAGTTCGAACAGGCTGACGATAACTATTCCTCTAAGCTGGCGATAAAGACATCCGCCTGAGCAATGGCCCGCTCCATGTCACGGACCAAGTTGTCGACATTAGCCTGAACGCTAACCACCTCACTACTCAATCCGGTAACCGCTCTGGCATTCAGGTTGTGCTTCAAAAACAACACCTGGTCCCGCAGGGGGATCAAAGCCGGCTCCAACCGGGATTCGGCCCGCTTCATGGCCTGCATCAGCCCCGCATACCTGCTTTGGGCGGTGTCGTATTTGCGACGGCTCGACCGGCGCAAGGATTCGCTGTTGTATTGATCGATCTCAGCCCGCCACTCCTTGAACAGCGCCTGAGAAACGTCCTCCACGGCAACGATGCGCTCGTGCACCTCGTCGGCCTCTGCTTCGACTCTTTGCAAGGTGTCGTTGAGGCGCTTATATTCTTTTTCCAGATTACCACCCTGAACATTGACGACGCTCTTGAACTGCTCAAGAGCCGTCAGAAATTCCTCCTTCGCGTCTTTCTGGCTGTCGCGCGCTTCCTCGACGCGGTCTACCATAATCTCGCGTTTGTGCACGCCCACCGATTCCATGGCCTGGTAATATATGTTGCTGCAAGCCGGAAGGACAAACACAAAAGTTAGCGCCAGAAACCACTTAATTTTCATTGCCAGTTTTCCTTGTAAGATCGCTTTTGACCTGTGACGCCCTGGTCGGTACCAACCAAAAGCCTCTTAGATCTCCCTACTTTTTAACCCTGCGATAGATGATCAGAAGCAGGATAGCCCCGCCGGTCGCCAACAGAAAAGATCCAATATTAAATCCGGAAACCGAACCGAGACCAACCAGGTTGCCGACAAAGCCACCGAGGAAAGCGCCGCCGATACCCAGCAAAACGGTAATTGATAAAGCCCCCCGGGTCCTTACCGGGCATGATGAGTTTAGCCACAACCCCCACGATCAATCCCATCACAATCGAAGTCAGAATACCCATAGCCAATCTCCTTTCGCGTCGAGCTATCCCCATTGTGATCGAGAATAGCGAGATTTCAAACGAGTTGATCAAATAGAGCGGATACAGATCAGTTTAGAAAAATTCCGTGACCGAAATTGTGACACGCCACTACCACCGAAGAAATCATGTCACATAAAGCAATGTCGGTGCATCCACCAGGAAGGCAATAATAAGTAAAACAAAGCCTAGTAGCGCAGCGATCAGCATGATCAGCGAACTTCCCCATTCTTTTTTAATGGCCAAGGCGATGGCACTTCCCGGATGGTAGAAAAGGATGACACATGCCTGCACGATGACCAAAATGAATTCAATGGGTATCAACGGGCTTTTGGTGTAGTGAGGACCGCCTATCTGCCAGCGATGCAATGTCGCGGCTAGCAGCAAGGTTACCCCGACTATGACGCCCAACCATGCAGTTATGAAGTGCTTGAACTGATTCAATCCCATTTTTATGAGGTAAATCCCGGTAGGGTCGAAAGGCTTTTATCAAGGGTTAGGAAATATGGCCGTTATTGTATTTTCTTGCTAAACCGGATGAGAGCGCATTACCTGCAGCATCGCATCATGAATTAGGCCGTTGCTGGCCAACACTTGCCGATCATAAATGTCACTAAGATTATCCTGAAAATCGGTGGTTTTTCCTCCCGCCTCTTGGACAATCAACAAGCCCGCCGCCACGTCCCAGGGATTCAGCTCATATTCCCAGTAGCCGTCGAAGCGTCCCGCCGCTACGTAACAAAGATCCAGAGCCGCCGAGCCGTCCCGGCGCACACCGTGGCTGTTACGGTAAAAAGTTTCGAACAGGGTCAAGGAATGTTGCCAACGCTCGCCAAGCTGGTAGGGGAAACCGGTGGCCAGCAGGGTCTTGGACAGTTCGCTGGTAGAAGAAACCGTGATCGGATTTCCGTTGAGATGGGCTCCTCCTCCCTTAAGGGCGGAAAAGAGC
>JAIOSZ010000228.1 GCA_021107335.1 Desulfuromonadaceae bacterium
ACTCGACCTGTTCGCCGTCCTCCAGTTCGTCGCTGGTCAGGCGGTAGCCCAACCCCCAGAGCAGTTCCTGCCGCGAGCCGAGCTGAAAACGATGCTGAAAATCGACATCCAGCACATCCCAGATCGTCTTAGCCTGAGTCTGTTGATCGCGATAGCCGTGATCATAATAGATCTGCAGGGCCAGGTCGCCATCGGCGGCGAATTGATGCTGCCAGCGCCCCAGCAGAAAACCGCCGGCAAAGGGGCTGTCGGAAGCTTGCTCATAGAATACTTTGGTGCCCAGCTCCAAGGTAGGGAGCAGCATATTGGTGCCCGCCGTACCACTGTAGGCCTCGCCCTGCAGGGTGAAGTCGTTTTGAGCGCTGGTAGCCGCATCGATGCGGAAGCCGCCGCGAAAGGCGTTCCAGTCGTCGTGGGCCTCGCCGAACTGACTGACTTTGCCCACCAAATCGATATCCTCGTAGGGATAACTCTTCTGCGGGCCGCGATTGAAGTACTTGACAAAGGCCCGGTAAAAGGCTCGTTCGCCGGCCTTGCCGCCGTAGCGCACAGAGGAAAAGCCCTGCTCTTCGGTGCCGAAGCCGGCCTTGACCAGAGTCCCCTGGGTATCCTTAGCCTTCTTGGTGATGACGTTGATCACGCCGTTGACCGCGTTGGCCCCCCACAGGGTGCCGCCGGGGCCGCGCACCACCTCGATGCGTTCGATGTCGTCAAGCAGGGTGTCCTGCATGTCCCAGTGGACGGCGGAAAATGGCGGCGAATAGACGCTGCGACCGTCGATGAGCACCTGCAGCTTGTTGAGGAAGCGACCGTTGAAGCCCCGACTGGCCACCGACCAGGTGCTGCCGTCGACGCGGGCGACGCTAAGCCCCGGCACCAGGCGCAGGGCCTCGGGGATGCTGGTCGCCCCCGAGCGGCGAATTTCCTCCTGGTGAATGACGTACACCGCCGCCGGCGACTCGCTGACCTTCTGCAGCTTGCGACCGACGGAGCTGACTTCTACCTCCATCAGCTCTTCCAAACTGAGATCCATCAGATCCGGGCCGGAATAGGCCCAACCGGCATCGGGCAGCCACAGGGCCCAACTGCACAGGAAAATCATCAAACACGACAAAGTGCGGAACAAAATAAACCTCCAGATCCATCATCTAAATAAGGGAAGCTAAAGTAATAGTAAAAGTGAGACACCCGTCGCAATCAGCAAAACCCATGCCTAACCACTTTGGTTATAATTAATCCAGAGATAAGCTACATGCCCTGCATAAATCAGGCAAGTTAAAACATGATTAAAATAATCAATTCAAAACCAGTAACATTCAAAATTCTGTTATGACAGGATATTTTATTAACACTTAAAATGATTGCCATAAAAATCGTTAATGGCCTTAGATTTCAGTGGAAAACTAATAGCTATCGATTCCTAATGAGCCTCGGCCCTGCAGTCTGCCCCACTTCTGCCGCCCCAACTGTGTGGCATGTCACACTTACGCCCCACATGGAATAGGATTCAGCGTCATGCAAAATTAAAACGGCCTTTGCAGTGCAAAGACCGTTTTAACCAACAAAGATTAAGACAGCGATATTCAGCTCTTTTCAGTAGAACGGTTGCGCTTCAGTTGTTCCAGGGCCTCTTCTCTCATGTGCACTTTCTGCAGTTTGCCGCTGCCGGTCATGGGGAAGCGCTCCACCAGCCAGATGTAGCGGGGTACCTTGAAGTGGGCCAGCCCTTGTTTGCACCAGGCCCGCAGCTCCTGTTCGTTCGCACTCCCACCATCCTGCAAACGCACCCAGGCCATGACCTCCTCGCCGTAGAACTCGTCTGGCACGCCGAATACAGCCACTTCCGCAACCTCCGGGTGATCGAGCAGGCGTTGTTCGATCTGCCAGGGGGAGATGTTCTCCCCGCCGCGAATAATGATCTCCTTGCGCCGCCCAGTGATACGAAGGTAGCCGTTTTGGTCCATGGAACCGAGATCACCGGAATGAAGCCAGCCATCAACGTCGATGGCCTGAGCGGTAGCCTCCGGCTCACCATAGTAGCCCCCTTTGGCGATATGGTAACCGCGAAAGCAGACTTCTCCCACCTCCTCCAACGGCAAGGTACGGGCACTTTCAGGGTCGATAACCTTGACCTCCTGATGAGGCAGGTTGCGGCCGACCGTTTCAAGACGCACCGGCAGCGGATCTTCTGCTGCGGTGAGATGGGTGATGGGCGAGGCCTCGGTCATACCGTAGCCGATAAGTATCTGCGGGCAATGCATCTGTTCCATGACCCGTTGCACCAGTTCCGGCGGACAGGGGGCGCCGCCCATGATGCCGGTGCGCAGGCAGGTGAGGTCGAATTCTGTAAAGCGGGTATGCTCCAGCTCGGCGACGAACATGGTCGGCACACCGTAGATGGCTGTACAGGCTTCCTCCTGCACGGCCTGCAGGGCGGCCAGCGGGTCGAAGTATTCCCCGGGCAGGACGATGCAGGCCCCCACCGAGAGGCTAAGCAGGTTGGCCAGCACCATGCCGAAACAGTGATAGAAAGGCACCGGCACGCAGAGGCGGTCAATCTCGCTGAAGTGCATGCGCTGTGCGGAGAACCAGGCGTTGTTGAGCAGATTATGATGGGACAGGACCGCGGTCTTAGGAAAGCCGCGGCTGCCAGAAGTATAGAGCAGAGCGATGGGGTCGTCCCTATCGAGGGTAACTGTAACCGCTTCGAGCTGATCCTGAGAGATCGACTCGGCCGCCTGCAAGACTTCCTGCCAGAGCGTCACCCCGCTCGACGGCCGCGCGGTAAATCCGGCATCGGCGGGATCAAACAGCACCATCCGCCGCAACAGGGGGAAAGCCGAACTATTGAGCTGCTGAGAACCGCTCTTCAGCTAGGGGATCAACTCGCAAAGCATGGCTGGATAGTCGCTGGAACGAAACCCAGGAATGGTGAACAGGCCGTGCAGTTCCGAGCGGGCCAGGGCGTGGGCCAGCTCCTGTTTTCGGTAGCCGGGATTGATAGCCACCAGGGCGACGCCGATGCGGGCCGTGGCCAACTGCAGAAGCAGCCACTCGATGTGGTTGGTAGCCCAGACGCCGACCCGTTCGCCCCGGACAAAACCGAGACCAAGCAGGCCCCTAGCCAGCAGATCGACAGAAGCCGCCAGCTCAGCGTAACTCAGGCGCCGCTGCTGATGGCGGGATACGATTGCCTCCCGGTCAGGGAAGCGCTGGGCCACGGCGGCAAAGTGCTGCGGAATGGTGGAACCCAACAGGGGCGCTGTCGAGCCCATATGGTAGTAGCTCTGTTCCATGGCCTGCCCTCCTCTATCGGGTTGTGTTTGGAGTTTGCAAGACTACTCCGTCACCTGCTGCCAGTAGTCCTCCACTGCCTGTTGCAGCTCAGCAAGGCGCTGCTCGTCGGGCTGAGGGCTGAACAGGTGGGCAAAACGCCCCTGCAGGCGCAGATACTCGGCCAGCGGCGTGCGCTGCCGAGGGATCTTAGTGTGCACGGCACGCCCGTCAACATACTCCTTGAGGGGCCAGATGCCCGTTTCCACCGCCAGCTGGCCGACCTTGACCGTCAACGCGGGGTCGAAACCCCAGCCCGTCGGGCAGGGAGCCAGCACCAACAGAAGACGCGGTCCGCGCAGCGCTGCGGCCTTTTTAACTTTACGCGCCAGATCCTGCGGCTCGGCGGCGATGGCGGTAGCCACGTAGCTCGGCCGATGGGCCGCCCAGATAGCGAACAGATCCTTCTTGCTGCCGGCATAACCGGACACCCGACTGGTGGCGGTGTGCGCGGCTCGGGGGGTGGCCGACGAATACTGATGGCCGGTGTTGCCGTAGCCTTCGTTGTCGTAGCAGAGATAGAGAAAATCGAGACCCCGATCGAGGGCCGCCGAGGTCGCCGACAGGCCCATGCCGTAGGCGGAACCGTCGCCGGTCAACACCACCGTGGCCAGATCCTCCGCAGACGAGATGCGCCCTTTGGCCAGTTGGATATCGAGGGCGTCACGCACCCCCTGGGCGCCGGCCGCAGCGCAGGCCATGGCGGTATAGAGCCAGCTACCGGCAAAGGGGGTGAAGGGATAGATGGATAGCAGGGTCATGCAGCCGGCAGCGTTGACCACCACCGTCTTGTCGCCAAGAACGCGATAGAGCTGCTGCAGCGCCTGTAACCCTCCGCAGCCGGCACAGAGGGGAGTGCCGGGAGCGAGATGACTGTGGCTGGATGGTCCGGATTCGCTCATGATGTCTCCTCCCCCTCCCCCTTCCCTTCGCTGCGACCGTGGGCGATGTCCTGCAGCCGCCGAACCTGCTGCAGCTCTTCCTCGGTGAAGAGCAATCGCGGCGGCGGCGCGATTCCCTCCTGCACCGCCTGGCGCAGGACCTCGACCATCTGCACAAATTCCTCTTCGGCGATATCCCGCCCACCGAGGCCGCCGACGAAGCTGACCAGCAGCGGCCCGCCTTGCGGCAAACCGTACAAGGCCGCGGTCAGCTCGGTATGCAGAATGCCGCCGCGCCCCGGCGACAGGTTCTGGTCGATCACCGCCACCCCTTTACGATGCCCGAGCAGCCGGCGCAACTCCGCCGCCGGGAAGGGCCGCAACAGTCGTGGCCGCACCAGGCCGACCCGCTGACCGGCGGCACACAAGCCGTCGATAGCAGCCTTGGCCTTGGTGGCGAAAGAACCGATCATCACCAGCACCAGCTCAGCATCCTTACAGCGGTAAGCCTCCACCGCCGGATAACTGCGGCCAAAGCGGCGCTCGAAGTCGGCAGCGACTTCGGCGTAGACCGCTGCCGCCTGCTCGGCAGCCAGATGCACCTGATAGCGGAAGTAGGAATAGAGACCGCCGCCAAGCACCGCCACCGCTTGGCTGCTCGGCTGACCGCCACGAAAGTGCAGGCCGCAATCACTAAAGGGGGGCAGAAAATCGGCGACCGCCGCTGGCTCGGGGATCGCCACCGGCTCACGGGTGAAGGAGAGGTAGAAGCCGTCGAGGTTGACCAGCACCGGCAGGCGCACCCGCGCATCCTCGGCCAGCCGGTAAGCGAGCAGCACGTTGTCCAGCACCTCCTGGCAGGTAGCGCAGTGCAGCTGCAAAAAGCCGCTGTCGCGGGCTGCCAGCACGTCGTTGTGATCCGGTTCCAGGGTGATGGGGGCCGACAGGCCGCGGGAGACATTGACCAGCACCAGGGGCGCCCGCCAGCCGGCCAGGTTGTAGAGCATCTCCATGCCATAGAGCAGCCCCTGGCTGGAGGTGGCGCTAAAGACCCGCACCCCGGTCACCGCAGCGGCGCCGGCGGCGGTCAGCATGGAATGCTCCGATTCAAGGGTCACCAGCCGGCTATCCAGCACCCCGCCGTCAATCCATTCCGCCAGGGTTTCGATGATCTCGGTCTGCGGGGTGATGGGAAAGGCCGGCACGTAATCGACCGCCGCCAGGCGCGCCCCCCAGGCCGCCGCTGCATTGCCGGTGAGCAGGATACGGGTCATGGTTCACCTTCTTTCGGCTGGGGCGGCGACACAGTTCGTTCATCGGCGACAGCAATGGCCCGCCGCGGGCACTGGGCGGCGCACAGCAGACAGCCCTTGCAGTAGCGATAATCGATGACCGGATAGCCTTCCCCGTCGAGGTCGATGCCCCCTTCGGGGCAGAGCGTTCGGCAAAGTCCGCAGCGACTGCACAGCGCCCGGTCGATGCGTGGCCGGCGGGTGCGCCACAGGCCAGTTTTCACCAAAGCACTGGTGGCCGCCATAGTGATGGTCGGCGCCGCTCGGGGCAGGGCTTCGCAGTCAAGCTCGACCCATTTAGGAGGTGTGGTTACCGACTTCTTCGCTCCGCTCTGCAGCCGCTGCACCAGACCCGCCTCGCCGGCGAATAGCTCGTAAGCCTGCGATACCGCCTGCTGACTGGTCTGGATCGCCGCCGCATCGTGTCCGGCCAACTCTTCCGCCACCGCCTGCAGCAAAGCACGGCGGGACACCACCCCGAGCAACCGGGCCGCCGCCCCCACGCATAGAGCCCCGGCCGGGACCCGGCCGGCTTCGCGGACGACAGCCGCGCCGTCCAGCACCGTGACCTGCCCCGGCAGCTGCAATTGCCGGCACCAGTCCTGCGCCGAGCGCTCGCTGTTGATGAGCAGCACCGCCCTACCGTCCAGCCCCTCTAGAACATTTGCTGCGGGCAAATCAAACAGGGTCTCGTCGGCGACCACCACCAGATTCGGCTGGTGGATCAGCCCCCGTTCGCAGATGACCTTATCGTCGGCACGCACATAAGCGAAAATCGGCGCCCCGCGCCGCTCGGCGCCGTAGCGTGGTGCATCCTGCACCTCGAACCCAGAGCGAAACAGGGCCGTGCCAAGAATTCGGCTGGCCGTCTTGATTCCCTGGCCGCCGCGACCGTGTAGACGTATGCGATACACAGATCAGCTCCTTTGCTCAAAAGATCGACCAGCGCCGGGTGGCCATTGCCCTGCGCAACACGGCCACCGCCCTGGCGGTCGCGGCCTCCCTTGGCAAAATCCTTTCCCTGTCCACCCTGTGCAGCATCTCTTGGGTATTGGTGCGAATCTTTTCCGCCACCACGTCTAAAACCAGGCCCCTCCAGCCGCCGTGATACTCCATGGCGCCGCAGATCACCCCGCCGGCATTGGCGATGAAATCGGGCAAGCACAGCACGCCTCGCTCATGGAGGATCTGTTCCGCCTCCAGGGTGAGGGGGATGTTGGCCCCCTGGGCGACCAGTTTGGTGCGCAGTTGATCGACGTTGGCGGCGGTGACCACATCGGGGCGCGCTGCCGGAATCCACACTTCACATTCGAGGCCAATGACCGCATCCCGCTCGAGTTTCTGCCCTGAGGGATAATCGACCACACTTTTACCCTGATTCTTCAATTCCATTAGTTTGGCGACATCGAGACCCTGCGGATCGTAGAGGGTGCCGTGGGAATCGGCGGCACCAACCAACACCGTCCCCAGTTCGCCAAGAAAACGGGCCGCATGCTGGCCCACGGCACCGAAACCCTGCACCACTACCCGGGCGCCGGACAAATTGAAGCCTGCCGCCGGTGCGGCAGCCTCAACCGCATGGCGCAAACCCCAGCCGGTGGCGCCGATCTGGTCGAGGGGGATGCCGCCGAGGGCTTCAGGAAGCCCCACCGCACGACCGATTTCGTCTCTGACCCAGGCCATACAGATTTCGTCGGTGCCCATGTCTGGACCAAAAATATAATCCCGACAGTCACGCAGTGCGCACGCCATGGCACGTATCAGTCGCTCCTTATCGGCTTTCGGCATCTTGGGGTCGCCGAATAGCACCGACTTGCCACCGCCATGGGCCAGCCCGGCTGCAGCATTCTTCAGGGTCATGGACCGTGCTAGACGAAAACACTCGTCAAGACTGACATCAGGTGCCATGCGCATGCCACCGATAGCCGGACCGGCGGCAACGTTATCGACCACCAGAATCCCCTTCAGGCCGATAGCCGGTTCAGTGACGTGAACAATTTTGGCCGGACCGAATTCATCCGCCATTGCGAAGATATCTGCCATGCCGCACCTCCTTTATCTGCTGCCCTAACCGGACAGCCACGAACTTTGATGCATTCGAAAAAACTTACAGAACGGCTGTAGTTAAATTCTCGCCGTCCTTAGGTAAATGTCAACCAAACCACAAGGATTCAGGCAAAGCTTGACATCGCCTTTAGGCCTGTTGAAATGGAACGATACCCCACGAACCGACTAGGAGGCATGTCCATGACCGAAGAAGCTACCTATTGCGAAAGCGATGTGGAGCAAGAGATGCATCGGCTCAATACTCTCTTTGCTGCACAGCGGCGGGCTTTTCGTCAGCAACCTGTTTCGAATCTCCAACAGAGACGAAACGCCCTTTCGCGCCTACAACAGTTACTCAACCGAAACAGCGAAGAACTGACCGCACCCGTAAAACACAAAAAGTCCCCACCAGAAAGCGAGGACTTTGCCAATAAGCTAAACGGGCTGCAACCCGAAGGTTGCAGCCCGTTGAAGTACTTCGTGAAGCCGGACTATTTTAGAAGTTAAATCTCAAATTGGCGCTTAGCTGGTGAGCATCAAAGTCGCTACGGAACTCGCCGTTATAATCGACGCCCACAGTGAGTTTCTCATTCGCATAGAGGTTAACACCAACGCCGACCAGCAAGCTGTCCCGTTCCGGCTCAATTCCGTCCACGGTGAAGGTACCAGTAGTCCCGGCAAAGCGTGCTTTGACGTCCCGGTCCGTATTTCCGTATTCGTGAGCCCACTCGAGGCTAAATTC
>JAIOSZ010000076.1 GCA_021107335.1 Desulfuromonadaceae bacterium
AATAATAGGGCCACCAGGTAGATCCGGGCCAAAATAACCTCCTATGGGTAATGCATTAGCAACCGACCTAACCGGTCAGGACCACGGGTACTCTAGCTCCCATGATCCACGGTGGAATCGGGCCAGCAACGCTTTTCTAGCTCTTTCAACAACGGCTCAAAGCTGGCGCGATCCATGGCTGATATGGACAAGGCCCCAAAACGGCGGCACAAGGCCGCTGCTTCGTCAGCCGGCAACAGATCGATCTTGTTAAAAACCAGCAGCCGAGGAATTCGATCCAGCTTCAAGTCTAGCAAAATTCGCTCCACAGCGGCGACCTGCTCCTCAAATCGTGGATTGGCCGCATCGACCACATGCAACAGCAGATCGGCGTCCTCCATCTCCTCCAGGGTTGCCTTAAAGGCACCGAGCAGGCTAGGTGGTAACTTACGAATAAAACCGACCGTGTCGGTGATGATCACTTCCCGCTCCTGTGGAAACCGCAGTCGCCGGGTAGCAGTATCAAGGGTGGCAAACAGCAAATCTTCCGTCAACACCTGACTCTGGGTCAGGGCATTTAGCAAGGTCGACTTCCCGGCGTTGGTATAACCGACGATGGAGATAATAGGCACGCCAGCCTTGGCCCGCCGGCTGCGGCGTTGCAGACGCCCTCGCGACAGACCTTTAAGTTCTCGCGACAAACGACTAATGCGGTCGCGAGTCCTCCGCCGGTCGATTTCGAGCTTGGTCTCCCCCGGTCCGCGCCCGCCGATGCCGCCCATGAGACGGGAAAGAGCGATCCCCCGCCCGCTCAGACGGGGTAGAATATACTTCAACTGAGCCAGCTCGACCTGTACCTTGCCATCGCGGGTATGGGCACGGCGAGCAAAGATGTCAAGTATCAGCTGGCTGCGATCGATGACCTTAAGATCGGTCAACGCTGCAATGGAGCGCACCTGGCTCGGCGCCAGATCCTGATCAAAAATCAGCAGGGTCGCGCCCTGTTGCAGAGCCTGAATAACCACCTCACGGGCCTTACCCTCGCCCATGAGATATTTTGGATTGAGCCGCCTCGGTCGTTGCACAAAACGATCGAGGACTACCACATCGGCGGTACGAGCCAGTTCTGTCAATTCGTCAAGGGAATCGTCCGTCTCCCTGCGGGAATCCTGACTAACCGATATCAGAATCGCCTTTTCCCGCGTATCGGACAGATCCACGGTCTCGGCCATCTTCAGCTCGAGTTCCGCGTCCAGAGCCCGCAGAAAGCTGCTCAGGTCAAGGTCCAACTCATAGAGTGAGGGCGCTTGCAGAACCTCGACGTTTTTACCCGCTCGATTGGCTGGCAGGATGTGGCCATAATTCACCACTCCAGGTAGCCCCAGCTCACTGACTTCGATAGCCACCATCAGGTCAAGGCGCAGCAGGGCCAAGTCGGCCAGGTCGTCGGCGCTCAAAGGCTCTTGCTGCAAATGCGTATGAACACAACGCAAACCACGCAAACCGCTACGCCCGAGGGCAAAGTCGGACAGATCGGGAATTACGATTTCCCGATCATCGCCGACAATGACATACTTGACCGACCCTGATCGGTCGATAATCAGCCCCACCTGCCGCCGAATCTCGCTGGAGATCTCGGTCAGATAACGGGCCAGTTCGCTGGTCACGATCTCCGACGCCGGTATGCGACGTCGGTAGATGCGCTCCAGCGCCTTGACCTGGCTGGTTTTCAGTCCGGTAAGATTGCCGTGTATCAAGCGATTGCCACCAATAGATAAAAAAAGGGCCCGACTGGGCCCTTTTTACAGTTATAAAAAAACGTGTCGATCAACTGACGACAAAATTAAACCCGGCATCGACAAAATGGGTCTCACCGGTGACGCCACTGGATAGGTCGGATAGCAGATAAAGGGCCGACTTGCCGACTTCATCCTGCGTAACAGTACGTCGCAGAGGTGCGCGCTCGTCCATGACCTTGAGCTTTTCTTTGAACTTGCCGACAGCCGAAGCCGCCAGGGTCTTGATCGGACCAGCGGAGATGGCGTTAACACGAATCCCCTGCTCACCCAATTCAGCGGCCAGATAGCGCGTTGAGGCCTCAAGAGCCGCTTTAGCCACGCCCATCACATTGTAGTTCGGGACAGCACGCTGAGCACCGAGGTAGGTCATGGTGATAATACCGCCACCATTCTTCATCAGCGGTGCCGCAAAACGGGTCACGGCCACCAGGGTATAAGCGCTGATATCCATGGCCAGGGCGAAACCTTCACGACTGGTCTGGCTGAAGGGGTTTTTGAGGTCTTCGCGATTAGCAAAGGCCACGGCATGGACGACAAAGTCGATCTCTCCCCACTGCTCGCCGACCGTCTTGAAGACCGCCTCGATATCCTCGTCTTTTGCCAGGTCACAGGGCAGAACCATTTCAGAGTCGAGACTCGCGGCCAAAGGCCGGACCCGCTTTTCCAATGCCTCGTTAAGATAGGTAAAAGCCAGAGTGGCACCGGCGGCCCTCAGCTGTTTGGCGATCCCCCAGGCGATACTCTTGTCATTGGCAACGCCAAAGATGATTCCGCGTTTTCCAGCCATCAAACCCATATTTGCCCCTCCTGAATAGTAAGTTGATCCTGTCTTTTAACAAAAACCCGCCTGCAAGGCAAGCCAATATCACCGTTTGGCAGGTTCTGCAGAGGAAACGGCGGCCTCGGAATCGATCAATTTCAAGAGCTGATCGGCTTTTTTATAACCGGAAAATGGCCGCCCATCCGGCAACACCAGAGTGGGCGTCGAACGGATCCCCAGTTTGCGGGCCAGAGCGATGGTTTCATCCACCGCCTCGGCGCGGCACAGGGGCGGCGGCACCGCCTTGCCGGCAAAACTATCCTCTAACAGTTCCAGGGAACGATTACAAACGACACTCTTGGCAATATGATAGGCATCGGGATGCATGGCGAGGGGCAGCAGCTTGATATAAAAAGCGATAGCGGGGTCGCGAGCGACGACCTCCGGTAATTCGTGATGCAGTTTAGCGCAAAAATGGCACTGGGGGTCGGTAAAAACGATGACCTTCTTTTCGGCCTGCGGATCACCGACGATCAGGGCATCCGCCAGGGAGATACGGGAGACATCGATCCGGTTAAGGGAAGCCATCCGCAACTTGGTTAAATTCTCACCATCCCTAAGGCGCACCACCTCGCCCTGAAGCAGGTGGCTTTTACTGTAATTGATATACACCGGATATTTGCGCCCGCGCTTTTCAACCTCCACCGCCCATACTCCAGGCATTTCGGCCTGTTCAACTTTTAACACCCGGTCGGCACCACTGCCGAGCAGAAATCCGGCTTCCTCTTTCGTGAGGCTATGGCAGTCGGTGCAGCGTTTCTCCCCGCAATCCTCTTGAGGAAAAGCGAAGGCGGCACTCGCCCAACAAATCAATAGCAACCATGTCAGGAAAATTTTCATGGAGGTTATCCTTTCTTACAATATTTCGTGATACGTAATACGTGAATTGGAACAGGTTTCAACCCATTACCCGTCACGCATTAGGTCCCTTATCCCCACCCATGCTAGCCTAAGACGCACACGATTAACAAGGGCGCTTTAATATTGACAGCTGATCCCCCGGTTGGTACACCGACCAAAACAAACAAAAACAGGCTTTCAGTCGGCGACTTTACAGAAGGAACCCCATGGACTTCATCACTCTGCTCGGTATCGCCCTGGCCCTAGCTATGGATGCCTT
>JAIOSZ010000010.1 GCA_021107335.1 Desulfuromonadaceae bacterium
ACAACGACCGGGTGGAGAGCACGGTGCTCGGCAAGGTGCTTCCTCGCACGCCTTTTTTGTCGACTAAGGGTTTTACGGGCCACACCCTAGGAGCCGCAGGGGCGCTTGAGGCAGCCTTCACCATCGCTTGTCTGGAAGCGGGGCGTATTCCCGCCAGTGCTGGTTTCAGCGAACCGGATCCTGCATTTCCCATCCATCCTGTTACCCGAGAGGTGGCCATTGAAGGGCGAGCGGCTCTTTCCCAGTCTCTAGCGTTTGGTGGGAACAATGCTGTCGTGATTTTTGGAAAGGAAGGTCCGCAATGACCAGGCTTTCAATTCGAGGGGTTGGGGTCGTGGGCGGTTTTGGCTGTGGTTTAGAGGCCTTTGACCGAGCCCTGGTTTCCGGGGTCGCCTCGACCATGCAAGTGACGCCTGTTCCTGGTAACGAAAGCGTGTTGCGGTCAGCGTTTCTTGCCGATACCGCCCCTCTAGAAGAGTTCCTAAACAAACGAGCTTTGCGACGTATCGATCACTTCTCCCGGTTAGCTCTGCTTGGTAGTCATCTGGCTTTGCAAGATGCGGGAATGCTTGGGGCTATTCCAGAGCGGGTGGGCCTTGTGATTGCTAGTGGTTATGGAGCACTGCGTACCACTTTTTCCTTTCTTGATTCGATCATAGAGGATGGAGACTCTTGCGCTTCTCCCACTCATTTCTCCAATTCAGTACACAATGCCGCTGCTGCTCATGTGGCCATTAAATTGAATATTGGTGGTCCTAACCTCACAGTCAGCCAGTTTGAAATGTCGGTCTCTTCGGCACTATTAACCGCCCAGCTTTGGCTTGAGGAAGGGCGCGTCGATCATGTCGTTTTTGGTGGGGTAGATGAGTACAGCGCCGTTCTTGGCTACTGCTGGGAGCGGTTTCTGGGAAGTGAGTCAACTGAGGAAATGGCGCCTTTTGACCTCGCTCGACAGACGGCGTTGGTTGGGGAGGGATCGGCCTTTTTCGTGTTGTCCCGAGAGGAGACCGCATCCCCGTACGGAGCCATTGATAGGGTGAGCCTTGGCCATCTCTCCGGAGGCCTCCCCATTCTGCCGAAGGACCCAGTTTATATTCTGGGAGCTGACGGCCATCGCCAATGCAGCGCCAAATATCCAGAATTAGTGCCCCAAGGGGCTTCGGTTGCGAGCTATGCTCCCCTGTACGGTAGCTTGCCTGTCGGGCAGGCCTTTGACTTGGCTGCCGCCGCTCTGGCGATGCGCGATGGGCGCCTTTGTGCCACGCCGGGTCACGTTGCCGGGGAGACCGACTGGCAAATTGTTGGTACGGAGGAGCTAGGCCAGCGAGATATTTGTTGTCTCAAAATGGATGACAATGGCGGTTATGGTTTTCTGACGGTAACCAAGGGGCGGGGATGATGAACCAAGTTGGGAGGACAATTCTTCTCTGCTTGATTCTGATGTCTGTAGGTCCCTGTTTGGCTATGGCGGATGAAGGGAATGTCGCCACCCGCTACTCCCTTGGCAGCAGCTTGGGCATAACGTACGATCCAGGCGCAGATGTCGATTTCATGCTTTTGTCTGCTGCTGCACTTTATGATTACGAGGCTATCTGGCACCACCGGGCTCCGGATCCGCTTCGCTTCAAAGTGGAAGGGCATGTCGGTTCCAGCACCGGAACGCACATGCGTGCCGTGGCATCGGCTAATATTCTGGCCCTATATTTTTTAGACCATTTTACTTCTGCTCACCTGCGCCCCTATCTGGAAGCAGGGATCGGTATCATCTACACCGACTTTAAGGTAGAAGGGCAAGGGTTGTGGGTTAACTTTAACCCTCAGGCCGGGGTCGGGATGGAGATTGATTTGGGCGATGGAGCCCCGTGGTTTTCTGCCTTGAGGTTGCATCATGTATCCAATGTTGGTCTTCATCATGACTATCGGGGCATTAATTCTGTGGTTTTGCAGGTCTGCCGATTTTTTTAGATCGGGCCATTTATTGTAAAATCTTTTACTTTTAAGCTGAGTGTAAGAGCGTTATCGTTTTGGTTGGCAGCAGGGTCTGGCCTTCAGCGATAATTTTTAGGAAGGTTGTTAAGGCAAGGCAATGAATCACGTATCTTTATCTGTTATTGATTTTCAAGAAATGCTGTCCAGCCTACTACTGGGGGCAATGTCTTATCCGCAGCGTCTACGCTTAGCCGCTGGCGGTTCTCTGCCGGCATCGATAAAGATCGATGCAAAAATATTTCCAGATTTAACAAACATAGTTCAGCGAGCCTGTCGCATGTTTGGCGTGGAAGAGGATACGGTCTCCGGTGCGGGAAAAACATTGGCGGAATGGGCTGAGGAAATACATCGGTTGTGGTGCAAGCCCCCCTTGGCTTTAACTTTTTTCACATCGGGTAGTACTGGTGAACCGGTTCCTGCAACCCAGGAATTCTCTTTTCATGTTCAAGAAATTCTAGCATTGTCTGAGGTTTTCAAGGGTCGGAACAGGATCGTTAGCTTTGTTCCTCGTCATCACATCTATGGATTCCTTTTTTCTGTTCTCTTGCCTAAAGCACTCGGTTGCCCCGTATTGTGGATGCCAATTATGCCGATGCGCAGTTTAATTGCCGGCCTACAAGGTGGCGATCTTGTCATCGCATTTCCTCTTTTATGGGGCAAACTAGCCGAGTTAAATGCTGAATTCCCAGTCGATGTATGGGGGGCTACCTCCACGGGACCTTGCCGGCCAGAAATAATCAACGAGCTGAAGAAAGCGGGACTCTCTGGTATGACAGAGGTCTATGGATCTTCGGAAACGGGTGGTGTGGGTTATCGTAATGCTACCGAAGCCCCCTATGAGCTTCTGCCCTACTGGGAAAGAGTCGCCAACGAGTCACGGTTGTTGCGCCAACATCCCGTTGATGGTTCTCGTGCAGACTATGCATTGCAAGATGATTTGTCCTGGAAAGGAAACACACAATTTCTACCAAAGGGAAGAATTGACAAAGCGGTGCAGGTCGCAGGAGTAAATGTCTATCCAGTTAAGGTAAGAAAAATCATACTGTCACATCCATGCGTTGCTGATTGTGTTGTTCGATTGATGCGCCCTGAAGAAGGTTCCAGGCTCAAAGCTTTGGTGGTGTTAAAGACGGTGGGGGCAGACGTAAAGGCCTCAGAGAAAGATCTTAACTCGTTTCTTGACCAGAAACTCAATCACTACGAAAGACCGGCCAAACTGTCTTTATGCGATCAAATCCCAACGAATCATTTAGGCAAAGCTCAGGATTGGTAAATTTTGTGATGCTTATTTCTAAATCGCCTGATCGGCCCATATACTGAACAAGTTTCGACCAATAGCCCTTCTATTCACTCTAATGCTCTCGAAAACCTGGTCTCTAACAACCATTTTTTAGTTTCGGCCCGTCAAGTCCGACAGGTTTCTAGGTAGACTCCATCCTGTCTTTGTAGTGCCTTTCTTTTCCCTTCCTTGTCAGCCTATCTAGTTAATTATATTTCCCGTATTTGCCAATAAACAAAAGCCAGAGCTTTTTATATTCCTCTCCACCCGCGAGGTAACAATTATTATGTCCTGCCTCATTTACCAAATGGAGAGTTTTGGGATGAATAAAGTTTTAAAGACATCCAAAAAGGAATTATCCGGTCTTTTTTTCCATGAAAAATGAGTACGGGAGCCGAAATGGAGGAGATCTTAGTTTTGTTATCAAAACGATCTTTTATAAACCATCTTCCCACTAAACCATAGCTTATGGGGTTCATTTTCATGGCGATGTCGTGAAGTGAGGTGAACGGGCATTCCAGAATGATACCAGCCGGTGGTTGCTCAAGGGCCATCTGCAAGGCCACAGTAGCCCCCATTGATCGTCCGTAATATATCAGCCCCTTTGATGACCCCCATTCGCTTTCCTGAAGCCATTTCAAAGCGCCTCTGGCGTCTTGATAAAGATCCTTTTCTCGCAGTGATACTCCGTTGCTTTTTCCAAATCCTCGGTAATCAAATATAAAGACGTTGAGGCCTAACTGGTGGAGATACTCTATGTTTGGGAGGCTGTGGGTTATGTTCGTGGCATTACCATGAAAAAATAGAACCATAGGTGCGGCTGGATCACCGGGGATGAGCCAACCGTGTAATTTCGTTCCGTCGGGTGCCTCGAACCAGATATTTTGGTATTCAAGCCTAATGGTCTCTTGGAGCGGGGCCAAAGCTTGGCCTGGTTTGAAAATAAAGCGGGTTGCGTTATTGCAGCCCGAAAGGAGAAAAAACAGTAACACGCTAAAGAAAAGCACTTTTGGTGTCAGGCGTTTAATCATTTGATTTGTCCACAGAAAAGTCAGATGCTCATATTTATTCAGTGGGAAATCTTTGTGGGTCCTGTGGCAAGAGGTTTATGGTTTTTAAAGTTGCCGCGTCAAGACTGTTTTAACTATATCATTTCGATGTAACCTCCCTAAAGTAGAGCCAGGGAGTTTCCGGTTTTTCCTGCAGATTAAAGCACTTCATGGTACCAGGGCCATTACGCTTATAACCTTTCATCATGGGTTCTCCACGTTTAATGTTTGGTATGGGGTAACAACACCAAACCGTCGCAACGAAGATCACGATGAGTTGCTGAACTGACAGCACTACACCGGCACTGCAAATGTCTCTTTCCTTGGCGGACTAAATCGATGAAATTTCTTGAATTTGCTTAAAAAAACCCTATGATGAAAAGGCTTGCTTAGTTGCCCCAGCAGAGAAACTTTTGCCAGCAAGGAGCCCGCATGTTTGAATCTGCCGAATTGGGTCACCGGATCGATAAGGAAGACTACAAGCAGCAGGTTCCAGAATTGCGGGAAAACCTGTCTTATGCGCAACTTGATTTGCTTCAGAGTAAGAAATTTTCGGTGTTGATTTTGATTGCCGGGGTCGATTGTGCAGGCAAAGGCGAGACAGTTAACCTACTGAATGAATGGTTTGATCACCGTCATGTTGAAACCCATGCCTTGCGGGACCTTACAGACGAAGAACTGGAATGTCCGCCTATGTTTCGCTTCTGGCGGGCATTGCCTGCTAAAGGCAAAATCGGAATCTTTATTGGCAGCTGGTATTCGAAGCCGTTGGTTCTGAATGTTTGCGGCGGTATTAATAACGCCGAACTTGATCAACGTTTGGACAGAACCATTCGGTTTGAAAACATGTTGAGTCGCGATGGCTGCCTGATCCTTAAGTTTTGGCTGCACCTATCCAAAAACGCCCAAAAAAAACGCCTAAAAGAACTTGAAGCCGATCCCAAAACCCGCTGGCGAGTCAATGCTACCGATTGGCGGCATTACAAGCTCTATGACCGCTTGCGGCAGATGTCTGAGCACATGCTGCGGGCCACAAGTACCGCAGAGTCCCCTTGGGTCATCGTTGAGGGATCCGATCCCCGCTATCGCTATCTGACCATCGGCAAGTTGATTCATGAATCGCTTGTCAGGCGCCTTCCGCTAGTGAAAAGAACGCCGATTCAACCAGTTTTCCACCGTTGGCAACGGCCATCGACGGGTTGTGTATTCTGCAGACCCTCGACCTGAACCAATCGCTGAATATAATCGATTATCGGGATCAGTTGGCACGGTTGCGAGGTCGGTTGAACGTCCTTTCCCGGCACATCGGTTTTAAAAATATCTCGGTGGTCGTGGTTTTTGAAGGAAATGATGCGGCGGGCAAGGGGGGTAGTATGCGTCGCATGATTCTAGCTCTGGATGCCCGCGCTTATCGGGTTATACCGGTAGCCGCGCCCACTGAGGAGGAACGCAATCAACCTTATCTCTGGCAGTTCTGGCAAAATCTTCCCCGCAGGGGGCGTTTTGCTATCTTTGATAGATCTTGGTATGGTCGAGTGCTAGTCGAACGAGTCGAAGGCTTCTGTTCACAGGACGATTGGATGAGAGCCTACGGAGGGATCAATGACTTTGAAGAACAGATGGTGCGTTATCGGGTGGTGGTTAAATACTGGCTCTCGATCAGTAAGGATGAGCAATTAAGACGGTTCAAAGAACGGGAAAAAGTAGCACTTTTTTTGGTTTAAGGATATTTGCCAAAGGAGGATATTGTGGCGGCTCAAAGAGCGGTAAGCGATAAGGCGCAGGGCTCTTTGCTTTCACCCGAATAGGAGCGTACGTGTCAAGACCTTGCCGCTTTGCACAACGGCCTGGCCAGTCAGCGGGCTGTTGCTCTGTTGAATCTGGCCGGTGGAGCGACTCAGCTCAATGCTGGAACAGCAAGCGGTTTGACAATCGGTCAGATCCGCTATCTGCGGAATATTTTTTTGGCGTAAAGGCATGGCAATTTTCCCCGTTCATCGAGATCGGAACTTGGGAACCAAACCATCCGATGACATGCCAGAAACTGAGGATCTTCTTATTGCCGTCGAGAGGACTATCGCCCCTC
>JAIOSZ010000225.1 GCA_021107335.1 Desulfuromonadaceae bacterium
AAACTGAAATTCATTGATATTCTGCCGGCGTCTTTACCGGGGGACAAATCGACCTCCCCCGTCCATGAATCCGTAGAGGAGAAACAAAAACATGAAACCCGCCATCCTTTCGGTGGCCGCTAAAAGCGGTACCGGCAAAACCACCCTGGTGGTGAAATTAATCAGCGAATTGAAACAACGGGGCTACCGTGTCGGCGCCGTTAAGCACGATGGGCACGGCTTTTCTATGGACAAGGAAGGCAAGGATTCCTGGCGTTTCACTGAGGCGGGATCCGACATCACTATGGTTACCTCCAGAGACCAAATTGCCATGATTCGACAAAATTCAGATCGGCAAGAACCGCCCTTGGCAGAAACCATTGCTCGCTACTTCAACGATGTCGATATCGTTATTACCGAAGGTTTTAAAAAGAATACCCTGCCCAAGATTGAGGTCCACCGCCGGGAATGCCGTAGCGAACTGCTCTATCGGGGCGAAAATCACGATCCAGCCCTGCTCGCCGTCGCTTCCGATGAGCCTCTCAATCTTGACGTGCCGGTTTTCGATCTAAATGACGCCCACGGCCTCTGCGATCTCATCGAGGCACGTTTACTTACCCCCTGACTCTTAGCAATCAACCGCCTAGCGCCTGAACACTTCCCAACAGCCTGCCATCGGCACAAACATCACTCCCCACCAACTCCGCAGCGCTACAGTTAAGCTGGGTTGGCGTGGCGGCGAAGGCCTTGCCCGCGCTCTCTCATCCAGGACATTTTTTTGCCGGATGATGCCATCCTCGCAGAGCATATAACAGGAGGATTTGGCCTGCCGTCGAGTTTCTAATACCTGACCAAAGGTGAGCCCGCTGAATTGTTCTCGAGACGGGACCTTTCCCGGCGTGTGTCGATAGCGAACCGGTGGGAGATGAACGTCAGGATCACTGGAACGAAGGCTAAAAGAGGTTTTCAACCAATGCCATCGAAAAGGAAAAAACGTCCGCAGTCTTCGCGCCAAAGGATTGCTGGAGATAGAACGGGCATTAGCCAGTCGAACATCGTAGCACGCACGCTTTGACGAGGAACTAAGGAGGCGATATGCAGCCAAAAGCTCTTGAAAGCGGTCTTCATCCGCCATTCCGAGCGCTGCGGTATCAGGATGGCAACGTCTGGCCTGACGACGGAAGGCCCGCCGGATTTCAGCGAAACTGGCACCGGGAGGCACCGCGAGGATTTGATAACAGGTCTGCTCCATGGACGAACCCCTGATCGACAGGGCCTCCATCCATGGAGAGCCGTTAGCAGTAAAAGAAATAAGGGCCTAATGCCCCAGACAGAGGCAACCCTGAACTTTCTTTTTCGACCAGACCACGGCAATTCTTTAGGCTGGATAGTTATCAGCGCCCGGCATGCAGGCTAGAGGAGGAATCCAAGGGCCTGCACACTGGCAACCCTTGATAAACCTTTTCGAGTTGCAAGGCCTCGTCCACAGAAGTCCTAATTTTTTGCATCGGCAGGACCAACCGCTGACGGAGGGCAGGGTTTCTGATCAGGGCCAGGGCCTGACGAACAAAGCTTTCTGAAGAATCGTAAAGCAGGCCGTTAAGATCCGGCATGAAGGCCGCCCGATTGCCGGGAATGTCCCGCGCCAGAATCGGCCGACCTAAAGCGGCCGCTTCAAGTAGAACATTGGGCAACCCTTCGCTAACAGAATGATTCAGAACCACATCGACCTCGCGCAGTACTGCGGCCATAGCTGATGCCGGAATCTCACCGAGATAGTGGGCCCAGGGCCGCGCCTGCAAGGCCGCCTGAAAGCGTTGGCCATAGCCCTGGTCAAGGATCGAGCCGCAAAAAAGCAGCTGGCAAAAGGGTGCCGCCTCGGCGACTAGATCAAAAAGTTGCAAAAGTTCCAGGTTGGCTTTGACCGGACGAATACCGGCCGGAAGAAGGAAGAGAATACTGGAAGCGGAAAGAGCATGACGTTGCCGCAGCGGATAGGGATCGCTCCCAAGGCTTACACCGGGAGCGACATGGTGCAGACGAGCGGCCAAGCCGGTATGAGCTACGGCAAAAGATTCCACAGTCAGCTGGTTTTGGATGATGATGGCTGTGGCCTGCTCTAGAACTGTGCAAATCTGCGGGCCCTGTTCGGCGGAATCCAGGCCGTGATTCAAATCGGTCCCGGTCAGCGATACCACCGACGGGATAGCACCCTGCTGTCGGCAGCCCAGCCAAGGGCGACCCGCCCGATAGGCATGCAGCAGATGGATCAGGTCGGGCTTGAACTCTGCCACTTGACGTTCCAGATTGGCGACAGAACCCACCGTCTCAACCAGACGCACCTCATGCCCCAAAGAGACCAAACCCTGCTCATGACGCAGGGCAGTCACCCAGTTGCCGGTGGTACGCGGTTGCTCGGGAACCACAAACAAAACTCGCACGACAACCCTCCAGAACGACCGGAAACAGCAGACAGAATGGGAGCATGCTAGATAAATGCTCGGACTCTGTCAATCATCCAGCTCCAGACCATAAAAAAAGAGCCCCCCGCCGAGGCGGGGGGCTCACTTACCGGAGGAGCTTAGGTATGGCGTACTTAAGAATCCAGGTAAGTTGAACGATTAACCTTGTACCACACGACGGGCAGCACGCTTGATGCTGACCAGATTACGGAAGCTGACGTTGTCGGTGGTGATGTTGTTGCCCTGGGAGCCGCAGCCGAGGGTCAACGAAGGGATCATAACGTTGAACAGGCCGCCGATGGCGCCGTGGCTGGTGGGCGAGTTAAAGGGGATCCGGTTAGCGGCAACCTTGCTGGCGAACTCGAGGCAGGTGGCGTCGCTGGCGGAGTGGATACCGGCGGTGTGACCGGCGCCGCCTTTATTCAACAGGTCGGCACAACGCTGGATGGCTGCGTCCTTGCCATCGACAACCATGTAGCCGAGGGTCGGGGAGAGCTTTTCGCGGCTCATGGGCTCAACGTCCTGGATACCTTTGAGGGGACCAACCAGCAGAGCGCGGGTTCCTTCAGGTACCGAGAAGCCGGCCATTTCGGCAATCTTGGGAGCAGACTGGCCCACAACTTTGCCGGAAACCACGTAGCAGTCGCCGAAGTAGAGCTTTTCGAGCTTGGCTTTTTCGTCTTCGTTGACCAGGTAAGCGCCGATTTCCTGCAGCTTAGCTACAGCTTTTTCAGCCACAGCAGCGTCGTCAAAGATCAGGTTCTGCTCGGAAGCGCAAACCACGCCGTTGTCGAAGCACTTGGACAACAGGGTGTCTTCCATGGCCTGGTCGATGTCAGCATCGCTGGCGACATAAACGGGGCAGCCGCCGGCGCCGACGCCGAAAGCGGGGTTACCGGAGCTGTAAGCAGCTTTAACCATGGCACCGCCGCCAGTAGCCAGGATCACGTCCACGCCGGGGTTGGTCATCAGAGCGCTGGTAGCTTCCATGGAAGGCTCAGTGATCCACTGGATGCAGTCAGCAGGAGCGCCGGCAGCGATGGCTGCGTCGAGGCACATCTGAGCAGTGGTCTCGCAGCATTTCTGAGCACGGGGGTGGAAGCCGAGCACGATCACGTTGCGGCCCTTAAGAGCGGACAGGATCTTGAAGCAAGTGGTCGAGGTGGGGTTGGTGGTCGGCAGGATGCCTGCGACTACGCCAACGGGCTCAGCGATTTCAATGATGTCGTTCTCGTCCTTGACGATACCGACGGTCTTGACGCCCTTCATGTCGTTCCAGATAACCTCGGAGCCGAAGTAGTTCTTGATGGTCTTGTCTGCCACGTTGCCGAGGCCGGTTTCTTCAACGGCCATAATGGCCAGTTCTTCTTTTTGGCCGGCTACAGCGTTAGCAACCGCTTCGCAGATAGCGTCAGTCTGCTCCTGGTCGAGCTTTTTGAATTTTTCCAGGGCCACTTTGGCCGTTTCGATCATCGAGTTGATTTTTTGTTCTACCATGGTATTCCTCCTAGAATTCGTGGTTTGAACTACCTCTAAATGTCCGAGCAACAACGTCGGACGAGAACCTATGGTGCAATCGAAAAGCGAAGCTGTATTTTATCCAGTAATTGTTCCGAGACGGGCCTCTTTACGAGGCCTTCGGCACCGCCTTTCTAATGTTCTGAAGGGCAACTGTCAAGTGCAAAACGTCAAAAACGACTTGACGTTAAACAACTGAAATTTCGTGGTTTTCTAGGTAAGTGGATAATCCAACAGGAGAAAACAGTGGTTTAAAGTGGCAAGTATAATAATTTCAAAAAACCTTCAAAAATGGATGCCTAGCCAACCAGGCCGTACAGGCGCACAAAATACTGCCTAACAATTAACCAAAGCCCAATGCCTTACTGAAAAATATACACAATTTCGAGCACTTATGACTAAGCCCTGGGCTTTCTACTACACATAACAATATTATAAAAATGGATCCACGCTGAAAAGCAGCTCTTTGAAGAGGAATTTAGGAGAAGGGCAGGACGCCAAAGGGGAAAGGGGCTGTGCTGCTTAAGGTGTTTAAATCTCGCTCCCAAACGAAACGGCCGACGAGCTCCGGGGCTTTTCTACTCCACCCCACAGCCCAGCCAGCCGCCACAAAAACTTCTGAGTTTCACCCAAACCGCCCCATCGAGAGCGGCTCTCACTTTCTTCATTCATCCCAAAGATTCGCCACCGTGTAGGGACTTCCCTTGCTCGCCCAGAATTCACCGTCCACGTAACGACGATTTCGATCGAGCTGAGCAATTTTCTGCAGGTCGTCCTCACTAAGCGATACCTTAGCCGCGGCCAGGTTCTGCTTCAACCTTTGGGGATTGACCGACTTGGGAATAACCACTGTTCCTCGCTGAATGGCCCAACCGATGAGCACCTGGGCAGGAGTGGCCCCAAGCCTTGCGGCGATCTCAGCGATCGTCCCTTCTTGCAACAAAACGGGCTCGTCCGCCGCCTTAAAAACATCGGGTCTATCAGGAGACCCCAACGGAGAATAGGCCGTCAGATGAACGCCCTTCTGACGACAGAAATCAAGCATCGATGACTGTTGCAAATAGGGATGCAACTCGACCTGGTTCATCTCAGGCTTCAAGCGGGCCTCTTTATGCAGAGCCTTCAACTTGGCGACGCTGAAATTTGAAACACCCACATGCCGGCATAGTCCCTTATCCACCAGGGTCTCCATCGCCGCCCAGGTTTTTGAGATCGGCAGATCATCGAGAGAGATCAGGTCCTGCGCCGATTCGGGAAAAAGAACCCCCTTTTTCATCGCCACCGGCCAGTGGATGAGGTAAAGGTCGAGATAGTCCGACTGCAAATCGGTAAGGGTCTTTTCCAGAGCCGGTTGCACATCCTCCGGCGCATGGCAATCGTTCCACAGTTTAGAGGTGATCCACAACTGATCACGGCT
>JAIOSZ010000339.1 GCA_021107335.1 Desulfuromonadaceae bacterium
ACGGCTCTTTTCCCCAATCTCGGTGTCAATCCACGCCCTTGCGTATGCGGCGTAAACAGCTACGCCTCCGTGCAAGCGCTTGATTTCCTTGACCTTGGGAAAAATTGCTCGTTTCCCATATGAAAACGGCCCTGTGTCCATCCAAAATTTCCAGATGGACAGTCTCCTAATCAAACACCTAAGGGCAGATCCTGAAGCTCGGCAAAGAGATCATCGTAGTGGCTGCCCAACTGCCGCCAGTCGTAATCCTGCACGAAGGGTCTCAGACTGCGGCAGCGCAGGACGGAAACTTGTTCGATGGCGTTGCCCAGGCGTACCACCAAATCGTCGAAATCATCATAAAAATAGTCTTCATGCAGAGACGGCGGCACATGTTCGGGATACGCCAGTCGCTTCGGCAGCAACGGATGGCAATCACAATGCATGGCCTGCACCACTCTAATGCCGAAAAAATCGTGAATTGCGGTAACCGGCAGGATGTCAGCCCTCCACAGCCAATCGGCATAAGAGGCAAAGTCGGCCGCATAACCGAATTGCACCACTCGCTCACCGAGCCGCCGCTGAGCCTCAGCAAAAACGGCCGGCTGCTCGGCAAAACTCTCACCCAGAATGGCCACCTGAAAATCGAGGCCCTGGTCCTGCAATAGAAACAGAGCCCGGAAAAACTCCTCCGGGTTCTTGTCGTATTCCCAACGGTGGTTCCACAACAACAAGGGCGGTCGCTGGCTATCTAGTTCAACTTGCGGGCGATAGGTATCGAAGCGTTGCAGATCCAGTCCCAACGGCAGTACTTGGCTCTTGGCGGCAATAGTTTCAATGCTCGAGATTTCTTGGTGATCAGGAAAGACACCAAGAAAGCCTGGCAACGCCTCAAGGAAAGCCTGGCGGTGATAGTGAGAATTGAACAGCACCCGATCGGCAGCCAAGGCGCTGGCGTAGTTGATGAAACCGTAGTGAGCGTCCCGCCGGGCAGGCGGATCGCTATCCCGTGGCGACCAAGGATAGGTGAGTTGGTTTTCGTGAAAATAAAGCACTGAGGGCACACCGGCGCTCTTGCTGCGGGTCAAGGCCAGAAAAGTGGTCAAGTCGAGCATTGCGCTGGCCAGCAACAGATCGACCGGTTGCCGGTGCTCTAGAAATTGTCGGGCAAGGGTCACCGCACCGCCATGCATACGCCATTTCCAATGGCGGCCAGGCAAAGACAAAATATCCACCTGATGTCGACTTCGAGCGGCGTATTCTTCACTCCAGGCGGCATGCGAGCCTGTGAAATAGGGTTCGAGAAGAAGTAGTTTCATGGCTCCATCATTGATGCATTCGCAAAAAACCAGTCACCAGCTTCTGCACCAGGCAAAAGTTCAATGGACGTTAGTCGTCAGATAGTCATGGTAGAGTCGATAGATTTCATCAGCGTAAACAACGAATAGCACCTTTTCCAGACCGTGGTCCTGTTGCAGAAAAACTTTTACGGTATCCACCGCAATGGCACAGGCTTTCTTTGGAGGGTAACCGTAAACCCCACAGCTGATCGCGGGAAAGGCCACCGTTTTCAGACCGTGAGCCGCGGCCAGTTTCAGGCTGTTTTGGTAGCAAGCCGCCAGGAGCTGCGCGTCCTGCGGCCGCTGACGGTAGACGGGACCGACGGTATGAATAACATATCGTGCCGGTAGCCGGTAACCGGCAGTGATCTTAGCTTGGCCCGTTTCGCAACCGTTTAGAGTTTTGCACTCGGCCAGCAGTTGCAGGCCGGCCGCCCGATGAATGGCCCCGTCCACACCGCCACCACCGAGCAGGGAACAGTTGGCCGCATTGACGATGGCTTCAACTTGGAGGCCGGTAATATCGCCCTGCAGCAGTTCCATGCGGCCGAAAGTTGCATGTTTCATGGCGTCTCCTCCCCTGCCTGTGTGGTGGATACCCAGCACCTCTTCAGCAAAGGCTACCACTGCCGGGAAGGATATCTATCCGCGGATACTGGAACTGGATTGTCATCATGACGGTTGATCCCTCCATCAACGACCCTGCGCCGCCTTGGCCACTGCCTGCTGCCAGCAGCCCTGCAGATCCAGCGATTCCATGAGATCGGGCAGGTTATCTGACAGCTCGCTTTGTCCAGCAATGATATCCACCGAAGCCCCCGGCTGCCAGGCGACGGATTCGCTTAATTCTGCATCCTGCACCAGATCGGTACCGCCGTCGTGAAAAAAACCGAAAGGGTTGCCTTGCTGAAAAAAGATCAGCGCCACATCCTCGGCGGCACAGACACGCAAACAGCCGTTAAAACGGTCATGTTTTAAGGTATGTAACAGGTGGGGAATGTCGAGCAATTGTAACTGCTGAGCGGCAAACAGCATCTCTCCACTGATCACCCCAAAGAGTTGCAATGCCAACGGTTGGGAAAGATGATAGATGCAGAGCATGGTATCACCGGACAGAGAACGATCAAAGATTCGGACAAAAGCCTCCTGATCGACCAGGTGCTCACCCTCACCGTCAAAGCAAACCGCCGCCAACTGGCCACCGACGAACAAGACAACTCCTCGACCGTGCAGATCCCTGCAACTCAGATACCCGGAGAAGCGCCCCACCTGAAGCTTATGAATAGCCTCCAGCCAGTTCATGCGCACCGGGTTGAACTCATCCTTGATCAATTTCCCGCGCGGCAACCACATTCTTTACAGACACCTTTCTGAACCGAAATTTAAATATATGCCACTAGGTGAAGGAACTTGTTAGATTTTCAGCACTTTCCCCCGATGACGTCACCCGAGGGATCCACCCCACGTCGTTAGGCTGTTTCCAG
>JAIOSZ010000163.1 GCA_021107335.1 Desulfuromonadaceae bacterium
CGGCCCCCTTAAGGCCATCGGCGAGGGGGCAGATGCGTACGACCTTGGCAACGCAACGCGCCACCTTGATCGGATCTTGACACAGAATCAGGGTAAGGGAAAACTTCTGGCCGTCACGTACCCGTTCGTTTAGAGGGAGCAGTATGCCGTTACCGCTGAGGTTCATTTGACCTTTGTACTGGCGGGTGCGTACTTCCTCCGCCTTATCATCAGTGATCAGTCGGTATTTGACGGTGAAATCGGCGTTGACTCGAAAATACTCCCGTTCGCCATATTGTAGGGCCGTTTCGATAGCCTTAAGAACCAGCTTTTCGTCGCCGATGATCTCTTCGATTTTGGTGCGTAAACGATAAGTGCGCCCATCTTCTTCAAAAACGATCCGGCAGGTGCCATTCAAGTCAAGGCTTTTAAGGGGCAACTGGCCCGGTAAAAAGGCCATCTCGACCAAGTCGACGGAGCGACGGTGAGCGACGCCTTCCAGAGTCACGAGAGTTTCTCCGGTTAGAGGTAGAGAAATCATGACGGAACGATGTTTTTTTAGATGGTCAAGGGCTAACATGATAAATTTTCAGTGGTTGCATGGATGACATTGTCAGGCAGTGGCCCTTTTGCCATCAGGAAAACAAATCTGGAGTTATGCCAAAACAGGGGGTTGTAATCTGCCGACGATTACCCCTAGGCGCCGCCTAAGGCCGCATTCTCCAGGCGAATGAGCGCCATCATAGCGTGTAAACCTGTTTTCCGCAAATAGTAATGCCCGTCAATATTCCGGCCTTCTCGCTGCTAGTGCATTAGAGGCTGGCACTGAGTCGGGAGCCTTTTTGGTTCGAAGATCCTTTATAGCCCCCCAGGGCTTTGCGGCCTCGCTGCATCTGATTCAATTCTTCACTGACCATGACCTTCAATAGGTTGGCGTGAGAATAGATCTGCTGGCACTGCAGGGCGACCTGGGCCATCAAATCGCTGCGCTGCTGATACTTTGGCGGCAGTTCACTGCGCTGGATATGGCCGCTCAGTTGATCGATTTGGGCGTCAAGTTGTTGCGCCTCCTGCTGCAGCAGTTGCCAGTCCTCAATCGCGCAACGGATGGTCTTAGGCTGTGCATCTTTGAGCACCTCAGCCATCGTGGTCAGATGGTCGAGCATGGCCTGGTAGCGAGCGGTAGATTGTTCAATCAGATGGTCCATAGACATGCTCACTCCCTCCCTTTACAAGCTGGCTCTCAAGGGCGTGTGGTCACCGTTTGATACAGGGTTTTTTGGCTTTTGTTCATTGCGGGCAATTTCTATCGCCTCCATCCAGGTCTCTCGCAGGTCGCTTAACAAGCCATCCACCACGGTGAGTTTCGCCGCATCGTTCTGCAGGTTGGCGGCGGTTAGTTCACGGATCATGTAGTGGTATAGAGCATCGAGGTTGTCGGCGATCTCGCCACCGACTTCACGATCTAGGGTATTGGAAAATTCCGTAATGATCGCCATCGCCCGGCTGATCTTTTCCCGCTTGGTTTTTTGGTCACCCGACTCCATCGCCGCAAGAGCCTGGCGGGTGAAGCGGATCGCTCCATCGTAGAGCATGATCAGGATCTGCTCACGGGACGCGGTATCGATCTGGTTCTGTTGGTATTGATTCATATAGGCATTCATCGGTTATAACTCCACATGTCTTCCATGGCGGACATTTGCCTGCCCAAGTAGTCACTTTGCGAGTTCATGACACTGACCAATTGTTCGAGTACGTTGAATTGATTCGTCAGCGTCACTTCCCGTTTTTCCAGGCGCGTCTCCATCCTCTCGATGCTGGTGTCGATGCGCTTGACAGTGTTTTTGATGCCTTCTTTACGTCCGGCAAAGAGGCCATCGACGTCGTCGGTGATATTATCCAGGTAGCTTTTGAACCGGCTTGCGATGCCTTCAGTAGAGTCATCGCCAGCCAGCAGACTGGTCACGCCAGAGAGGTCATCCTGGATCGCCTCGGTCAAGATGGCGTCATCGATTTTAAGGCTGCCATCCCTTTGGGTTTGTAGCCCCAGTTGAGACATAGAACTGATGCTGCCGGTAATCGGTGTGGTCATTAAGTTTTGCAGACGCCGTTTGATGCTGTTGACCCCCGAATCCCCAGACAGGATGCCTGCATCGCTTCCTTCGGTCTTGGATTGGCTGGTGACGAAGGAAATAATTTCGTTGTATCCGGAGACAAAGGATTTGATCTGGTTCTTAATGGCGTCTTCATCCAACTGAATATTCAGGCTGGTTACGGTGTCTGCTTCCGCCTTGGTCAGGTCCAGCGTAACCCCGGGAATCGCCTCGTCAAGGGTGTTGCTATCGCTGTAAATGTCGATGCCATCCACTATAATATGCGCTTGCTTAGCCGTTTGGGTGGTGGTCACAGAAGGTGCCTCAAAACCTGTGCCGCCGGTCAAGGCGGTAGACGTGATGCTGCCGCCGACCAGCTCCAAGCGGAAGCCGCCGTTGCCGTCATCCTCGACCGTGGCGCTGACCCCGGTGGTGCCTGTTTCGGCATTGATGGCGGTGCGTATATCGTCCAGGGAGTTGCTTTCACCGCCAAGAGTGATGTCGTGGCCGGTAGACAGGCTGAGGGTGCCGCTGCCGAACTGTTTGGCATATTGGTCCGTATAGCCGCCCACCGTCAAGCTGGTGACATCGCCGTTGTAGGACGGCAGGTCGGAACTCAGACTGAAGCCGGTGGCGATGTCCGCCCCGGTCAAAACCAGGCGATAGGGAGTGTCCGTGCCGTCGTTGATAATGGAAGCGGTGACCCCCGCATCGGCCTCGTTGATGGACGCCATGAGCCCTTCTAAGGAATTGTTGTCGGCATCGACGGTAATCGCCAGCGGATCGTTGTCGCCCACGGTCAAGGTCAGGCTGCCTATTCCGAAACTGGCCGCTGTTTTGTCCGTTACCCCCAGGCTGACGCTCTTCTGTACCTGGGCTAAATCGAGAACCTCGACCTGGTAATTGCCGGGCACCGCATCGCTTTCGATCTTCGCGCCAAAAAAGTCCATTTCAGTCAATGTACCTTTTTTGGCTTGCAACATTTCCTCTGAATCGAGGTTCTCGATCTTGGACAGAAAACCTTCCAACTTGCCTTCGAACTGGCTCAATGCCGCGGAGCGAGCGTTGAAATAGGACTTGTCTCTCTCCATTGCGTCGAGGGGCTGGCGTTCTGCCGCCATCAACTGTTCGATCAGAGATGTAGTGTCCATCCCGGTGGCCAGACCGCCGAATGTTATCGCCATGGTGCTCTCTCCCTTTACCGACTCAGCCGGTGGTATCCACCAGGCTGCCGCGCAGTTCTTCCAGAGTTTCCGTCAGCTTGATAAGCTCTTCCGGTGGGAGCTGGCGGATCGTTTCCCCCGATTCCACATCGACCAGGCGCACCACCATCTCGTTGTTTTTAGGGTCCTGCTCAAAGCGTACGCTGTAAGAGCCGTCTTCGGTCAGCGACTTAATCTGGTCCAGGATCTCTTCGGGTTGCACCTTGCTGTTTTTCGTTTGCGGCTCAACCTGGTTCGATGCGGCTTTTTCCTTGCGCTCGCGGTCGACCTCATCGGCGCTGGTATTCACCTTTGGGCTTATCGACCCGACTACCGCTGCAGAGTCAACTTTCATTGTCTCCCCCATTTCTTTTTTTTTGGAAAAGGGGGCCGGGAATCCCGGCCCCCCATCGGTTTACTAGCGGTTAATCTTAGCCGAGCAGCGACAGGGCCAGCTGGGGAGCCTGGTTAGCCTGTGACAAGATGGAAACGCCGGCCTGTTGCAGAATGTTCTGCTTGGTCATCATGGAGGTTTCCTGGGCGATATCCGCATCCAAGATACGGCTGCGGGCAGCGCTCAGGTTTTCAGC
>JAIOSZ010000199.1 GCA_021107335.1 Desulfuromonadaceae bacterium
AAAAAACGATCCCCCCCCTATGAAAAACTCAAAGCAGAACAAGGCCAGAAACCCGTCGATCTCGATGAGAGAGAAGCACCTGGTTTTAGCGACTCGATTGATACCAAGGAGTTTTCAACACCGCTAAGTATCGACTGGTTCTCCTGCCACCCAGAAGGGGAGGCCTATGGTCTGCCCGCGGTTCCCGAACGCTATCACATCCATGCATTGGGGCCACGTACCCCTATCAAAGGTCTCACCCTTGCGGGGGCGGACAGTTTGGCCCATGGTGTTGTTGGTGCCATGGTAGGAGGTATGACGGCCTTCACCTCCAGTCTGGGTTTCTTAGGTGTTATCCGGTTTTTTAGAGAACTTGCCCAAACTCATCCAGACCAAGGTGTTGATGGCGATGCTCAGTAAATCTCGCTAAGCACAGAATGAGAATCTTTCATACCCCTCAGCTAATACCACTGACATTTAACAACTAGTCTCTTCTAGACGCAAGTCGCATCGCCTTCTGGCAAGATAAGCAGCCACGTTGCGAGGTTCGTTCAGCCAGCCTCTTTTGGACTTGACCCAGGCCCCGAAAGATTGGCAAAAAAGAAAGCCTGAACTTTTTCATAAACAGGTCAGGAATCATGCGGGACCTGACAGCTAATCGCACTTTTTGGCAGAGGAGATATACCCCGGATGGCTGGACCAGAGATAATCACCCACAGCAATGCACAGATGTGCTGTGATTGGATTTCGGTGAATGTAACGAACAGCTCCAGCAGGTGAGTCAAGCAAAGACTTGACGCCTTTTATCCCCTTTTGTTGCCCTCCGGTGCCTTGTGAAAAGATGGGTTTGATATGGTGAAACCTAATCTTTTGAGGCTAAACAAAATCAGATTGCCTTTTTTGTCCCGTTTAGTAAGATGGCAAAGCTTAGTTCACATCTAATATGGTCCCGTAGCTCAGCTGGATAGAGCATCTGCCTCCTAAGCAGAGGGTCGGACGTTCGAATCGCCCCAGGTACCATGTATATTAAGTGTTTGCGGCTGGTTGTTTTTAATGAATTTCGTCTAACGCCTTGTGGTTACCTCTCTGTAAGATAATACATATAGAACTAATGGGATTTTATGCGAAATACAACATTATATTTAGCTTTAGCTTGCTTACTCCTGGCCACCCCAGCCAACGCCTATGAAACAATAACTGTTGGCAACTTTGAAGCACGCCTTCTTGCACAAGGTGAGCAAGCATTTGTTGTCGGAGCGCAGGAGGATGGGAGTGGTGGTCTTACAGAGGGTTGGAGATATTCGATAACTGGAGCCGAAACCTGGACGCAAGAGCATATAGATGCCGTTGCAAGAAGCCTACAGACACTCGATCAAAGTTTTGTCACGGGCTCGCCACATCGAAAGATGCAAATTGCTTTTTCTTTGGAGAAAGGACCGTGGCTCGGGAGCTCACTCGGTACTCTAATTGCTGATCAAGCCAAGCAGAATGTCGTCTCAACGGCAGAGCTGCTGTTACGTGGCAATGTTCCAATAAATAATGTGCAAGGTAGTGTAGACGATGTTGTCACAATGTTCACATCCATTCCTCTACATTACGGCCCTGAGGCTCCAGCCCATGGGCAATACGACTTCCAGGCAACTGTAACCCATGAAATACTCCATGCCATGGGTGTTGTGAATGTCAATGAGGCTGATGGAAGCTATCCATCGGGAATCACACGGTGGGATTCATTGCTAGGGGATAGTAATGGTTCTCCGGTTCCAGGCATATCGCCTTCTATTACAACTGTCGGTGAACTAGGTACTGTCTTTTGGACAGGGGCGGCTGCCAACGCAACCTATGGAGGCCCTGTCCCTATCCAAACGTTTGCAAATGGATACAATTATGGCAGTTCTCTTGCCCATCCAGGCCCTCCAGGAGAATTGATGACCTACAATGGAGCTCCTGTAGAATTTCCGAGGGCACCAAACAAGTTACTGCTTGATATGTACCGAGATATGGGATGGGCGATAAACGAGGCGTACTATAATAGCTTTGGCCAAACGTACTATACTAATGACAGTACCATAAACAACACCGAGAATTTCAATACAACACATACTTACACATACGGAATGTACGTGAATGGTAACGCTAACCTTATTGACCAAAATGGTAATCTAAGCACATCACAAGAGCAGTCTAGTGCCCTATCGGTATATGGAGACAGAAATCTAGTCTGGCTACGTGGCGAACAATCCGCCGCTGCTAACTACTCTATTTCACTCTATGCAGTTGGGAACTACAGTCAGATAGTTGTCACAAAAGATAGTATTCTTGCTAGTCAAGGGGATGGTTCCATTGGAATGCTCGTTCTTGGTGGTAGTAATTCTATTTTCCACTCCGGAAAGATCCTGTCATATAATGGAGCAACAGCCATTCGGTTTGATAATCCAAGGTCTGCTTGGGGATATGTTTTAAATGCTGCCTTGCATATCCAGAATGGATCCGAGATAACTGGAAATATTGTTAATAGCGATCCTAATGGCACCTCAACGGTGACGTATGGTCGTAAGTATACGAGTCCTAATATCTATCAAGCGGATCCCGATTTCAGTTTTGTCTATGGTGACGAAATTCGCGGTGTATGGAATCATGAAATAACGGCGGGAAAGTTAAGTTTGGGCGCTTCGGCTATTATAGAAGGAGATATGACGAATTACGGAACGCTGGCTGGTAATGGCAAACTCATTGGCAATGTTACAAGCTACGGTGTTGTCGCTCCAGGTAATTCCGTTGGTACGCTAACAATTACCGGAAATTTCTTGCAAGATAGCAGTTCTGATTTGCAGATAGAATTTGGTGACGGTGGCTACGATCAACTTGTGGTGAGCGGTACAGCTAATCTTGATGGCTCACTCTCGCTAATCCCCATCGGTTATCTAGCCCCAGGCAAGCATCAATTTATAAGTGCAGGTTCAACAATTGGTAGTTTTGCAGCTATAAATAATTTTTCAAGCAGTATCCTCCAAACCTCTGCTCCAACATCTGGCCTGGAACTTGGAACTTTTGATCTTACTCGTAGCAGTTACGCCTCTGTCTTTGATAGCAAACAGCAAAGCTTAGCCAACGCCTTTGAGACGGCACGTCCGACAGCAAATGGAGATATGGCGGATATTCTAAATATCATGGATGTGATGAGCCAGGATGACATCAGGCAGGCGACAGACGATTATTCGCCTTATTTCCATAGCTCCGTTACGACCGCTAGTCTTGAGAACATCAGAACACGGTCAACCTTTTTGCAATACAAGATACAAAAAAACGAGGTAGGTCCTAAATCGCCACTCTGGTTTACAGGTTTTGGAGGTAATACTCGTTACGACAAAACGCCTACCAGCAATGACTTCAAAGCAAAATATTCTGGTTTTATGCTAGGAGTTGAAAAACAGTTTGAGTCTGGATTTCAGTTCGGAGTCGCAGGAGGATACACCGATTTAACTTTTGACGAGAACGATACAAGCAGTAATGCAAACAGTTCTGCTTACGATGGCTATCTTTACGGTTTGTGGTCGCCACTGTCAAATGATGCATTTTATCTACAATCCATTTTAGGCCTTGGTTTTACGGACTCTAAAACCAACCGTGATATACCATTCTTAGGTAGAACAGCCACAAGCGACCATGATGCCACCCACTACTCTGCATTTTTAGGTGGTGGATATATACACATGATGGAACATTGGTCCCTTGAACCACGGGCAGGGCTTCACTATATCCATCTTGATGAAGATGGTTTCACCGAAAAGGATGCAGGTGCGGCTTCCTTAACCATTCATTCAAAAGATTCTGATGCTCTGTTGAGTTCTCTCGGCCTTGAAATTAGTCACACTCTTGAGGTGGATAATGGATTACTTGTCCCCCATTTTAGAGCAGAATGGTTCCATAATTTTTCAGCAGAAACAGAAAACACAACAGCCACCCTCCAAAGCGGAGAAATATTTAATGTAGATGGTCGTACAGCTAGTGAAGATTCTCTGGAATTAGCTGTTGGTTTAGGCTTGATAATTAGTGACACTGTCCGTGGTCACATTGGATATCAATACAGTTTTGCCGACAACCAAGATGGATCACATTTACTGAATGCTGGGTTTAATTATTCTTTTTAAGAAACTTTCTGTCAGAAAAAATTCTTAACGATTAAAAAGGCTGCGCGCGGCGGGGTAAAGTCTTTCTATGCAATAAGTGGTCTAGGGACAAGGTTTAGGGTGTGAGTTTTAGGTAAAGCAATAGCTACAAGTACTTGGCGTGGTTTTGGACGACGAACTATCTCTGCCAAGGTCTAGAGTAGTCATTTTATCCAGCATAAAAAAGCGGCGGAACCGATCGGTTCCGCCGCTTTTGTTCGTACTAGTTGTTTTGTCAGTATCGCCTTAGACGATGACCTTTTCTATGGCCCATACGCCGCAGGGGCAAATGCCGGCACAGAGTCCACAGCCGATGCAGTATTGCTTGTCGGATACATACTCAAAGGATCCGTCAAGGCTCTCCTTGCGGGCGATAGCCCCTTCGGGGCAGGCTTCCAGGCACATGGAACAGTCACGGCAGGTGCCGCAGCTGATGCAGCGATGGACTTCTTCGCAGGCATCCACAATCTGGAAGCGGCCCCGGTTGCGGGCCTGGAAGGATTCCTTGCTGAGTTTCCATTGGGGAACTATTTCCGGCTTTTTCTTGGCGACCAGTTCCAGGCCGTCTAAGTAGTCGTTGATGTATTCGGAGACCTCACGACCGCTGCCGATGGCGTGGGTCAGCAGGCCGGGCTGGATGGTATCGCCAAGGGCGAAGACACCGGGGGCCTGTTTGGCCTGCCAGCAATCGTCCACATCCATCATGCCACGGACCGTGAGCCATTCGCGGGGTACGTAGGACAGGTCAGGCCGCTCGCCGATGGAGATGATCACCGTGTCGGCCTCGATGAGGCGACCGTCTTTGGTGTGCAGTCCCTCTGCGGTGATGCGCTCGGTAAAGACGGGCCATTGAATCTGGCCGCCGAGGGCGTCGAAGTGGTCGATCTCTTTTTGGTAAGCTGCCGGTCGCTGCACGTCGATAGCGGTAACCTGCTGGGCACCCATGGAATAGGCGCCGATGGCTACGTCCATGCCAGCGTTACCGGCACCAATGACCACTACCTTGCGGCCTATCTTGGGTTTTTTGCCGGAGTTGATTTCTTTGAGGAAATCCAGCCCTTTGACCAGTCTTTCGTGGCCGGGGAAGGGGATGACCACTGGGTTGTGGGCACCGCTGGCGATGACCACTGCATCGGCGGCGGTGCGAATGCCTTCAAAGTTGCCTTGCTCAATCTTCTGACCGGTTAGAATTTTAACGCCGATCCCTTTGATGCGGTCGACTTCAGCGCCCAGCACTTCGCGGGGCAGACGCTCGCTAGGAATGGCCTGACGCAGCTTGCCGCCGACTTCCTCATCGCCTTCATAGATGGTGACGCTATGGCCGCGCAGGCCGAGCTGCCAAGCGGCAGACAGGCCAGCGGGACCGCCGCCGATCACTGCGACGTTCTTGCCAGTGGCGGGCAGCAGTTCGGGGGCTTCTGCATCCTGGGACAGGCGACCGAGTTCCTGCATGGCCACCGGTTTGTCCAGGGAGCGACGGCTGCAAGCGTCCATGCAGAGGTTGGGGCAAACCTGGCCGCAGACGCTGGCCGGGAAAGGTGAGTAGTGCAGTACCAGTTCCAGGGCTTCTTTGGTCTTGCCTTCGCGCAGCAGGGCAATGCGGTCCTGGGTTGGAATGCCCGTCGGGCAAGCCGCCTGACAGGGGGCGGAGAAGGATTTGTTCTGCCAGTGAGGGATCTTCAGCCGACCGTCACCGGTGTTCACAAAGCCAGCCACTTCAGCGTAGTCGTCCGTGACCACGTCGCCGAAAATGCCGCCTTCAACCCATTTGTCGAGGCGGAATTCACGCATCGAGATGCGTTCCACTGCTTGCCGCTCCTGAGTGGTCTTGGCAACGATTTTCTTCCATTGGGAGAAGTCGGTCAGGTCACTTAGGAGCGGTTGTTTGTCGATCTTGTCGAGGAATACCGGCAATTTTTCGGTCAGGATCTGCTGGTCCCCTTCGTCTAGTTCGAGCATCCAGACGTCGTTGGAAAGGCCTTTGACCGGTCCACGTACATAGATGGTACCGCCGACCATGCCGACGCAGCCGCGATCACCGAGGACCGATTCGAACTGCTCGCTGTCGACGCCACAGACCACGGCGATGCCGCCGCCCATGAATTCAAAGGAGAAGGAGCCGGTGTTCTTCAGAATCCACATCTCCGGGGGGCTATGGGCCGGGTCGTGTTTCATCAGGGAGCCGGTACGAGTACCGCCCCGACCGGCGACATAGATCTGGCCGCTGGCGGCGCAGTGACCGGTGGTGTCGCCGCCGTCGCCCTTAAGAATTAGGGTGGCGCCGGCATTGAGCCAGCCGACGTCGGCTGGCGCTGGACCGTTGATGGTGATCTCGGTGCCCGCAAGGCCAAAGGCCCCGACGCGCTGGCCGGGGTTCTTGACCGTGAACTTCAGGACCTTGCCGTCAGCGCTCCACAGCGGTCCACCGATATCGTGATGTCCGGACGAGAGCACTTCAAACTCGGTCTCGCCGGCTTCTAGGGCAGCGTAGATCTTCTGCAGCAATTGCTGCGTGGAAATACGCTGGTTGTTTTCGTCAAAACCATTTATATGGGCTGCCATTGCTTGAGTCTCCTTAGCAGACGTACTGAACCTTCAAACGATCGGCTACCGATTTGTCGGTGGAAACCAGACAGTCGGAGCGACCGATGGGCAGGGTAGAGTTACCGATGGGGGCCATGAGCTTGCGCAGCTCCATGTCCATGCCCAGGAAGTAATTCACGATGTTCTCCGCTACCCGCTCGGGATCGAGGCGTTTGGCGAGTGTCGGCTCCTGCGTCGTGATGCCTGCCGGACAGAGGCCGGTATTGCAGGCGTTGCAGCGACCCTGGTCGTTGCCGAGACATCCGGCCATCTGCAGAATCAATTTGCCGGTAAAAACGCCGTTGGCGCCGAGGCACATCATCTTAAAAGCGTCCGCCGCCAGGTTGCCGGTTTTGCCGAGGCCGCCGGCCGCCCACAGGGGAATCTGACCCTGGCGACCCTGAGCCACTGCGGCCAAGTAGCAGTCGCGTAGCTTGCTGACCGAGGGATGGCCGGTGTGGTCGAGGGAGATATCGTGAGCCGCGCCGGTGCCGCCGTCAATACCGTCGAGGAAAAAGCCGCCGACGATGTTGTAGGGGTCGCGCACCAGGTTGTTAAAGACCGAGACGCTGGTAGCGCTGGCCGCAACCTTGATGGCTACCGGAACGCGGAACTTGAAGGCAGCGTTGAAGGAGAGGAACATCTTCTGCACGCTCTCCTCGATGGAGTAGAGGCCCTGGTGGTTAGGCGGCGACAGCAGGTCGGTGCGAGGTACGCCGCGGATGGCCTGAATGTGCTCTGCCACCTTGGTGGCCATCAACAGACCACCGTCGCCGGGCTTGGCGCCCTGGCCGATCTTGATCAAAATGCCGGCCGGATCTTCGACCATGTGGGGCATGGCCTGGATGATGCGGTTCCAGCCGAAGTGACCGGAAGCGATCTGCAGAATCATGTACTTGAGGTATTTACTCTTTAGCAGCCGTACCGGCATGCCACCCTCGCCGGAGCACATGCGTACCGGCAGTCCACATTCCTCGTTGAGATAGGCGACGGCCATGGCAATCGCTTCCCACATGCGCCAGGAAAGAGCACCGATGGACATGTCGCCGATGATTACCGGGTAGATCCAGTGTACCGGGGGAGTCTGGGCGTCCTGAATCAGTTTGCCGTCACCGGTCTGCTGAAAAGGCAGGCCCTTGGCCGGTAGAATGCGGCCCAGGGGCGCCAAGCAATCGAAGGTGTGGCGCGAAGCATCAAGGCTCGGGTCGGTCATCTGCGAAATACGACCAACGCGAAGGGTGTCGAGGGTCCGGGCCTTTACTTCCAGATTGTTGCGTCCGCCACGCTTGGGGCCGGATCCGGTAGCGCAGGTGTAGACAACGTTAAACCGG
>JAIOSZ010000062.1 GCA_021107335.1 Desulfuromonadaceae bacterium
CATTGTAAATAAAATTGGCCGAGGATTCGCGAAATTTGTGGAGCCTGTAAAATGCTTTGCCGAAAAAGGTTTGACTCCCCCGCGCCCCTCTCTTAAACTGGCGCCATTAATAGATTATGAAAGGATTTTCGGATGTTCCGCACTCTGTTTTTTCTGCTTACGTTTGTCCCTTGGACCCTGTTTATTATTCTTACAGGGGTGCCTCTGTCGCTCTTCGGTGCCGACTATCTGCATGCCTATGCCCGTATTTGGGGCCGGGTCAGTTTGTGGTTGGCTGGCGTGCGGTTGACGGTCACCGGCCGAGAACATCTGGTCAAGCACGGCCCGGTGGTATATATGGCCAACCATGTGAGCAACTTCGATATCCTGGCCCTGTTTGGCGGGGTGCCCGACCAATTCCGCTGGATGGCTAAGATCGAATTATTTCGCATTCCTCTATTTGGTCTGGCTATGCGCCGGGCCGGCGCCATCCCCGTCGATCGCTCGAACCGTAGGAATAGTGTCCTTAGTATGAGGGAGGCGGTGAAGCGCATCGCTGCTGGTACCTCGGTGATTATTTTCCCCGAGGGGACTCGCTCTCCCGATGGAACCCTACAAGCTTTCAAAACCGGTAGCTTTACTCTGGCTTTGCAGACTCAGGTACCGGTGGTTCCTATAGCTATCATCGGTAGCGGTGAGGTGATGCCCAAGCATAGTCGCTGGATACGCGGTGGACATATCCGTCTGGCGATCATGCCGCCGGTGGCCACAAGCGGTCGCGCGGTGGTCGAGCGGACCACCTTGATGGAAGAGGTACGGCAGCCCATCGTCGAAGCTCTGCAGGAGGCCGGCCAGGCATGACCGAGTCCGCTATCGATACTCTGCGGCTACTGCCTTTGGGGGGGCTGGGTGAGATTGGCCTCAACATGATGGCCCTGGAGTATCAAGGCGAACTGCTTCTTATCGACTGTGGGCTGATGTTTCCCGAAGCTTATATGCTCGGCATCGACCTGGTGATTCCCGATGTAACGGTGCTGGATGATCGCATCGGCGATATCCGTGGTCTGGTGCTGACTCATGGTCACGAGGATCATATCGGTGCGGTGCCTTTTTTGCTTCAACGGTTGGGGAATCCTCCTATCTTCGCTACGGCCCTAACCCTTGGGCTGCTGGCCAATAAGCTGGAAGAACACGAGCTGAAGAGCAGCGCTTGTCTGCATCAGGTGCGGCCTCGGCAGCAGGTCAATTTGGGCCCTTTCGAAGTCGAGTTCTTCCGTGCCGCCCATTCCATTGTCGACGGCGTTGGCCTGGCAATTCGCACCGAGGCCGGGTTGGTTGTGCATAGCGGCGATTTCAAGATCGATCAGACCCCGGTAGATAACCAGCCGACTGACTTGGCCCAGCTTGCCGCCTACGGTGATGAAGGGGTGTTGTTATTGCTTTCCGATTCGACCAATGTCGAACGCAAAGGCTATACTCTGTCGGAGAGGGAAGTCGGTGAGGCTTTTGCCGAGATCTTGCCGAGCTGTGATGGTTTGGTCGTGGTGGCCACTTTCTCTTCCAATATCCACCGTGTCCAGCAAGTGATTAATGCGGCTGTGGCTTGTGGCCGCAAGGTTCTGGTCAATGGTCGCAGTATGGTGGCTAACGTTGTCGTTGCCAGTCAGCTTGGCTATTTGCAGATTCCTGCGGAGACTCTTATTGAGTTGCGAGAATTCCGCCACCTGCCTCGCAGCGAGGTGGTGGTCATCACCACTGGTAGCCAGGGTGAACCGCTGAGCGTGTTGTCGCGCATGGCGATGAACGATTACCGAAAGCTGCCATTGGAACCGGGCGATACGGTTATTCTGTCTTCCAGTTTCATCCCCGGTAATGAAAAGGCCATCAGCCGCCTGATCAATCTACTCTATCGGCGCGGCGCCGAGGTCTTTTATGAAAAGACCAGCGAAGTGCATGTCTCTGGTCACGCCAGTCAGGAAGAGCTTAAGCTGATGTTATCCCTGACCCGGCCACACTGTTTCGTGCCGATACATGGCGAATACCGTCATCTGGTCAAGCACGCCCAACTGGCTAAAAGTATGGGGGTGGCGTCCGAACGGGTGCAGGTGCTGGAGAATGGCCAACCCCTGCTGGTTTCCATCAACGGTCTGCGTTTGGAAGAGCGGGTGGCTACGGGCCGGGTCTTTATCGACGGCAAGGGGGTCGGTGACGTCGGTATGATGGAGTTGCGGGACCGGCGCCATCTGGCCAACCACGGTCTGGTCATGGTGCTGCTCGGCATCAATCAGAATGACGGAACGCTTTTGCATGGTCCCGAACTGGTGACCCGTGGTTTCCTCGTTGAGGAAGAGCACGGAGAGTTCCTCGACCAGGCTCGTCAGGAGCTTTGCCAAATGTTAGAAGAACACAGCTCAGCAGTCCTGTCGGACTGGGAAGAGATGCAGGCTGAAGTGCGCAAGACCCTGCGCCGTTTTTTCAACCGTCATATCGATAGACGGCCGTTGATCTTGCCGGTGATCTTTGAACAATAAATGGCGTCGCAAAAACTCACCAACTGCTACGTTGCTGCAATTGCTCTCGTCACTGCGGTGTACCAGGGTACGCCTCATTCCTCGACAATTGCGCGCCTTGCATTTGGCGCTTTTTGCTTGGCCATTTTAGTGAGTCAACAATCAATTCCGCCGACTGTGGCGGACTAGGAGTGATTGTAAGTGAATCTATTGGATGCTTTACTGCTCGGTCTGCTGCAGGGGGTGACGGAGTTCCTGCCCGTCTCTTCGTCCGGCCATTTGGCCATTGCCCAATATTTTCTCTCTGGGTTCAGCCAACCGGGGGTGCTTTTTGATGTGATGCTGCATGTGGCCACTATGGGCGCAGTGATCCTCTATTTTCGCCGTGAATGTCTATTGCTGGCCACCGCTCCTTTTCGCAGGGGTGACGAAGCTCTCCTTTACCGGCGCCTGTTGTGGCTGTTGGCACTGGGCAGTGTGCCAACAGCGATCATCGGCCTGCTGTTCAAGGATTTTTTTGAAGGTCTGTTTCATAACCTGCCCTTGGTGTCACTCATGCTGCTGGTGACCGGCACCCTGTTGTTTCTGTCCGAACGCTTTCGGCGCGGAACTCGCAAGGAAGATCAGTTGACCTGGAAGGATGCTCTGCTGGTCGGCACGGTACAGGGCGCGGCCATTATCCCTGGCATCTCCCGTTCGGGATCGACCATTGCCGCGCTGCTGCTCAGGGGGGTCGATGGTGAAACGGCGGCCCGTTTCTCTTTTCTGCTCGCTTTACCAGCCGTCTTTGGAGCCGCTCTGCTGTCCGTTGGCGATATGTCGGGAGTGGCCGCAACTGACCTGCCCGGCTATGTAGCCGGTATGCTGGCTGCTTTCGGGGCCGGATTGTTGTCCATCCACCTGCTGTTGGCCGTGGTGCGGCGCAAGCGCCTGTTTGCATTCGCCATTTACTGCTGGCTGGCCGGCGGACTCTTTTTGTTCCTTTCCCAATAAGGGGGCCAGGCCCCCTGCAATAGAGGCACGGATATGACCGATCAAGCCCAACCGTTGCTGCGCGAACATCTCAAGAAGGAGATTCTCGGGGTCTTCTGGCTTGCTGTGGGCTTTTACCTGCTGCTGGCTCTGCTGTCCTTCAGCAATGCCGACCCCTCCTTCAATAATAATCTCCATCCCGGCACAATCGGTAACTTTGGTGGAACGGTTGGCGCCCACTTGGCTGATCTCATGTACCAAGTTTTAGGCTTGCCGTCGCTGCTCTTTCCCTGCGGCTGCTTTCTGCTCGCCTGGCGGCTGCTTAAATTTCGTGATCTACGCCTTCGCTGGTATCGGTGCGGTGCTTTTTTTGGTCTGGTACTGTCCATGGCTGGCCTTCTGGCTTTGCGCTTTCAGGCCCTAAATCTGTTCGGCGAACAGATTAAAGAGGCTGGCGGTGCTATCGGTCGCCTGTTGGCTTCTCAGCTGAGCGGGCTTTTGAATGTGACCGGTGCGGCGATTTTCCTTACGGTCTGTCTGTTAGTATCACTGATGCTTGCGGCTCGCTTCTCCATGATGCTCTTTTTGGAAGGACTGTTGAGCCGCCTTGGCGGCTATCTAGACCGCCGCCGTGAACTGCGTAAGGTCCGTCGTGCAGATAAACGCAGCGCCGCTCAGCAAAGAACGGAAGCGGGGCCGATCATCGTCCCTAGCACGGTGCCGGCAGCGCCGAGCAAAGGGAAAAAAACAAAGAAAAATGCTAAGGAAGAAGCGCAACGTCAGCAGGAGGCCTTCGACTTTCTGGAGCCGAGCGGTACTTACCATATTCCCTCTCTGTCTTTGCTTGATCATGAAGATGAAGGCACCGCTCCCGTTGATCGCCAAGCGTTAACTATGAACGCCCGCATTCTGGAAAAGAAGCTCGCCGATTTTGGCGTGGTGGGCGAGGTGACTGAGGTGAAGCCGGGTCCGGTCGTGACCATGTACGAATTCTCGCCGGCGCCGGGGGTCAAGGTCAACAAAATCGCCGGTCTCTCCGATGATCTGGCCATGGCCCTGCAGGCTATCGCCATCCGAATTGTGGCACCTATCCCCGGTCGTGGGGTGGTCGGCATCGAAATTCCCAATCATGACCGGCAGACCGTTTACCTCAAGGAAATATTAGCCTCCGACGAGTTCCAGAGCTCAGGCAGCCGTTTGCCCATGGCTTTGGGCCAGGATATCTTCGGTCGCACGGTGGTTTCCGACCTGGCCAAGATGCCTCACTTGCTGGTGGCTGGTTCCACCGGAAGCGGCAAGTCGGTGTCGATTAATACCATGATCCTGTCCTTGCTCTATCGAGCCTCCCCCGAAGATGTGCGGATCATCCTCATCGACCCGAAGATGCTCGAGTTGTCCATTTACGAGGGCATCCCCCATCTGCTATTGCCGGTGGTAACTAATCCCAAAAAGGCCGCTTTGGCCCTGAACTGGGCGGTACGAGAGATGGAGCGGCGCTATCGGCTGATGGCCGACAAAGGGGTGCGCAACGTCGATGGCTACAATAAAAAACTGCACAAGGAACAACAGGAAGAAGAACAGCTACGGGCCAAGGGGCGGATGGTGGTCGAGGCGGTAGAAGAGGTCGATGAAGAACTGCCGCTGGTGGAAGCCAATCCTGAGGAAGAGTTGGAGCACGGCCATCTGTCACGCATCGTGGTCATTGTCGATGAGCTCGCCGACCTGATGATGGTCGCTGGCCGCGAACTCGAGGAATCCATCGCCCGCCTGGCTCAGATGGCTCGGGCTGCAGGTATTCACCTGGTTTTGGCTACCCAGCGACCGAGCGTCGATGTCATCACCGGTCTGATAAAGGCCAACTTTCCGACCCGTATTGCGTTTAAGGTCTGCTCCCGTATCGACTCCCGCACCCTACTCGACATCATGGGCGCGGAAACCCTGCTTGGCATGGGGGATATGCTATTTCTGCCTCCCGGCACTGGGGCTCTGCAGCGGGTTCACGGCGCCTTTGTCTCCGAGCTAGAGGTGAAAAGGGTGGTCGACTTTTTGGAAAAGCAGGGTTCCCCCGAGTACGATCAGTCGATCCTCAAGGCGCCGCCTGCAAGCGAAGGTGGCGCGGATGGTGACGGTGATGATGAATACGACGAGAAGTGGGACGAAGCTCTGGCCCTGGTGGCGGAAAGCCGTCAGGCTTCAATCTCCATGGTGCAGCGTCGGCTGCGGGTCGGCTACAACCGGGCAGCGCGAATGATAGAAAAGATGGAACAGGAAGGGCTCATCGGGCCGTCTGACGGTACCAGTCGTCCGCGGGAGGTCTTCATTAATCGCACGGAGCCGTAACGTTTTTTTGCGCAAGGCGTCAGCTGGCTAAAAGGAGTCGATAATGGATTTTTCCATGCAGTGGTGGCATTGGCTGGCCCTCGGTCTGTTGTTGGTCGGGGCCGAATTGATCCTGCCGTCATTTACTATCTTCTGGTTCGGACTCGGCGCCGGTCTTACCGGTTTGATTCTGCTGCTTTTCCCAGGGCTGACCCTGACCGCTCAATTGGCCTTGTTTGCCTTGCTCTCCGCGGGGTGTACACTCTTTTGGTTTCGTGTTCTTAAGCCGCGAATGGTGGATCGCAGCACCGCTGGCATGTCTCGTGAGGCGATCGTCGGTGAACTAGCCCTGGTGATCAAGGGTACAAGTTGTCCTCAGGATAAAGGGAGGGTGCGGTTTACCGTGCCGTTGTTGGGTAGCGACGAATGGCCCTGCATCTGTGCGGAATCGCTTCAGGCTGGCGACCAGGTGCGGGTGAGCGGCATCGAAGGTCATGTATTAACGGTAGAGAAGTTTTAAGTCATCCTATTGCAAACGGGAGGTAGGGATTATGCCAGGTTTTATTCTGGTCGTCATTTTGCTCGGCTTGATTTTGGTGACCATCTTTCTCGGCGTGCGCATTGTTCCTCAGGGCTATAAGCATGTGGTACAGCGTCTCGGTAAATACCACAAGACCCTGAATCCG
>JAIOSZ010000284.1 GCA_021107335.1 Desulfuromonadaceae bacterium
GCGGTCAGAGCCCGGCTGGCATCGGCCTCGCCGGTAAGAAATCGCCAGCCTTGCTCTGGAAAGGGTTGTCCCATGGCGGTCAGATAGGTCTTACGCGCCGCCCGGGCCGCCGCCGGAGTATCCTTTCCATCGAAACTGATCGATAGTACTCGGTAATCCTGTCCCGGTTGCAGCTTGATCGCTGGCAGGTTACGGGCCAGATCGGCTTGCAGAAAGGCACAGACGTTGGGGCAGCTGTAGTAGATGGGGGCGATAATAGTTGGACCGGTGATAAGGTCACGCAAGACCACCGTCTGTCCGTTTTCATCCCGAAAGGTCAGGTCAAGGGGGATAAACTCGCCAAGCTTCTCATCAATACCGACCTGGTTATCCGGCATCATTTGGGTTGTATCATCATGCTGGTGTTGTGGAGTCTGCTGTTCAGTCTGCTGATTATGCTGCTGCATGGAGGCCGTGCCGGTCATGTCTGACTCAGTGGTTGACTGCACTGCGCCGGCTCGGGTCGCTGATAGGTTGAGCAGGATGGCCAGGGCCAGTAATGTCAGCAGGGATAGGCTGCTATTTATAAGGGCGCGGGGACTCGCAAAGGAGATGTTGCAATTCATCGAGGCCTCGATCGATTAAGCGGAAGGGTGCTAATCTGGTGAATTGACTCATGAGATTATACGCAAAACAGTTCATTATGCAAAGCTTCCGTGACGATAGGTTCTCCTTGTTGCCGGGACTTCTCGGTTCTGCTAGCATGGCGCTTGAACATGCAACAAAAGGACCGCTGCAATCATCTCATAAACAGCACAAGGTTGCTGAAGGAAAAAACATGTCACAAATTGAAGAACGCCTGACCGAACTTGAAATCCGCTTTACCCACCAAGCTTGTCTCATCGAGGAACTGAACGAGGTGGTCACCGAATGCAACCAGCGTCTAGCCCGGCTGGAAACGGAGAATGGCCGTCTGCGGGAGATGGTGAGTTCCTTTGCCCCCGAGCTGTCGGAATCGCCCGATGAGTAAAGAGTGTAAGGGCAGAGCGCTGTGGTGGGATCTTCAGCGAGCGCTGCTCATCGCCTTGCTGGCCGTTGTGGTTGGTCTGGCGGTTAACAGTCAGTTGCTTTGGCGGGTGTTGTCCGGCCAGACCTTGAACTCTGTGACGACTAGCGTGGACGGATCGACTGAAACGATCCTGCCTTTGCCGGTGGAACTAGCCGAGGTACGCGAACTGCAAGATTCGACGACCCTGCTTATCGATGCCCGTAGCCGAACCGCTTTCGCCGAAGGTCATTTGCCCGCAGCCCGTTCTCTGCCACGAGGGGAAGAAGTGGCCGGGGTGGGTGCTTTGCAGGCAGAGGTGCCCCTGAGTACACCCATCATCGTTTATTGCAGTGGTTATGACTGCAATGACTCTTTTGCTCTGGCCGAAATCTTGATCGCCGCAGGCTACCAGCAAGTACGGATCTTTGAAGGCGGATTTCCCGAATGGCAGGATGCCGGGCTACCGGTCGAGGGGGCGCAACCATGACAAGCTGGCGCACCATGCTCTATCACGGCAGTCGTTGTTTGCTAGGCGCTCTTTTCTGTTACGCCGGACTGGTCAAGGCACTGGACGTGGTAGCTTTCGCCGGTAGTGTGGCCAACTATCAGGTGCTGCCCTATCAGCTCAATTTTTTGGTCGCCGCCCTATTGCCTTATGTTGAGCTGGCCGCGGGGGTACTGCTGTTGCTCGGACGTCAAGTGCGCCCGGCCGTGTTGCTGATTGCCGGGATGAATGCGGTGTTCATGGTCGCCTTGCTTTCCGTTATCCTGCGTGGCCTCGATATTGATTGTGGTTGTTTTCGGCCCGGTGGCGAAGGACATACCAGCGCTCAGATGGCCCTGTTGCGGGATGCCGGCATCATGCTGTTGGCCCTTGTGACCTGGTTAGGCGCCGGTCGCCGCAATGGCTGAAGGCGTGTCTGTGTTGTTGCTGCAACCGCCGGCAATCAAGCCGGCCGGCCCGCCCCTTGGTTTGGCGGTGCTTCTCGGTTATCTGCGTCGGCAGGGGATAGAGGCCCAAGCTCTTGATGCCAATGTGGCCGCCTACCGTTATCTGCTGCAGCCTGAACGATTGGTTGCGATGGCCCCGGCGAAGGTCAATACGTCTCTGCGCCGGGCGATAAAAAACCTCGCACGGTCTTGGGCTCTACTTACTTCCCCTGCGGCTTGCCGTTCCTTTGCTCGTTATCAAAGTGCTGTACAACATCTAAATACCGCTCTGGGTGTCTATCGTGGAGTGGATGGCGATGAGCGCTTGACCCTCGGCGACTATCGGCACGGCGGGCGCTCGGAATTCTCTCCGCACAACCTGCAACAGCTAGCCGCGGGAGAAGCCTCAACGCTGTTTTCTGCTTATTTTGCTGAGGAGCTACTGCCAGCTGTTGCGGCCCGCAATCCGCGGCTCATCGCCTTGTCTATTAACTATCGCCACCAGTTGTTGCCCGCTTTCGAGTTGGCCGGGATGCTACGCCGTGCCCTGCCCGGGGTGATACTGGTAGCGGGCGGTGGCATGCTGACCTCTTGGCGGGAAGAACTAGAAAAGGCAAGTGATGCTTTGCTTCCCTTCGATCATTTGGTATTCGGCCCTGGTGAAGAGGCTTTGTTGCGTTTGGCTAACGAAGAAGTTGGTGAATTCTTTCTCGAAGGAAGTACCTGTCTGTCTTTTGAGCCGGATTTTAGCGGTTTGGCTCCTGACGACTATTTGAGTCCTGAACCGGTCTTACCGCTAACCGCCTCGCGGGGCTGCTACTGGAAAGGTTGTCTGTTTTGCCCTGAAGCCGTAGCGCCGACTCACCCTTATCGCAGTTGTGCGCCGGCCGAGGTGCCCGATCTGCTGCTCGCTCTGGCTCAGCAATGGCAGGTGCGCCATTTTCATTTCACTGACAATGCCCTGCCGGTGCCAGTGCTGAAAGCTCTAGCAGCTCGTCGTGAGGATTTGGCTGGATTGTCCTGGTATGGCTTTGTCCGCTTTGAAGCAGCCTTGGCCGAGTCCAAGCTGGTCGATCAATTGGCCGCTGCCGGTTGTCGCATGCTGCAACTCGGTCTGGAAAGTGGTTCCCAGTCGGTTCTCGATCATCTCGGTAAGGGCACATCGGTCACGACTGCTGCGGCAGTGTTAAGCACTCTGCACCAGACCGGTATTGCGACTTATGTTTATGTCATGTTCGGCATTCCGGACGAAACGGAGGAGGATCGTCGAGCGACCCTGCGTTTTCTAGAGGAACATGCCGATGCCATAGGCTACCTCAATTTGGCCATCATGAATCTGCCCCATCAGTCGGAATTGGCCGCAGGGCGGACCCCAACCGTTGAAACAGGGGGTGAGAAGGCGCCGCGAGGACTTTATCTGACCGGAGCAGCGGAGCAGCAGCGGCGCAGCGATGCGCGGCGCTTCATCCAGCAAGAGCTGCTGGCCTCGCCGGCCATTCGGACCATCGTCAACCGCACTCCGCCGCTGTTTACCTCGGACCATGCGTTTTTTTTCGATAAACCCAAAGGGTAGCCGTGGCGACAAGACGTCCCTGGTTGGGATTTAAAAAATCAGACAGCCTCTAAACGTAACCTGGGCTGTCTCGCCCTCTTCGGTATATCCTCGCTTTTTCTGATTCGTGGAGTAGCTTTTCCTATGCAAGATTGGCAACAGAGTCTGCGGCAGGCCATGATCGATCCCATGGAGCTGGCTGAGCGGTTCGGTATCGATTCGGCCCCCTTGCAACGGGTAGCTCGACGTTATCCTATGCGTATCAGCCCCTATTATTTAAGTCTCATTGAAGGTCCCGGTGATCCGCTTTGGCGCCAGTGTGTCCCTGATGAACGGGAGTTGACCGATCCGACAAGATCAGCCGATCCTCTGGATGAGGAACGTCTCTCACCGAGCCCGGCGGTGGTGCATCGCTATGCCGATCGGGTGTTGCTGCTAGTTGGTGGTGATTGCGCCACCTATTGCCGATTTTGTACCCGCAAGCGTAAGCTCGGATGTTCCACTATGACGGTCAGTGAGGAGGACCTTGCCGCCGGGATCGACTATATCGCTAGCCGCCCCGAGGTACGGGATGTGCTTTTATCCGGTGGTGATCCCCTGCTGCTTGAGGACGACCAACTGGAGGCTATTCTTCTCCGCCTGAGGGCGATCCCCCATGTCGAGATGGTGCGTATCGGCGGTCGGCTGCCGGTGACCCTGCCGGAACGTATCACCGACGATCTGTGCCAAATGCTGCGTCGCTTCGCGCCCCTCTACCTTAATACTCATTTCAACCATCCTCGGGAATTGACTCCACAAGCGGCAGCCGCTTGTGTCCGACTGGCCGACGCAGGTATCGTGCTCGGTAATCAGACCGTTCTGTTGCGCGGGGTTAACGATTCCGCAGAGACTCAGGCGAACCTCTGGCGCGGTCTGCTGCGATTGCGGGTGCGGCCCTACTATCTGCACCATATGGATCTGGTGCGCGGTACCGGTCATTTTCGTACCCGCATCGAGACCGGTCTCGACATTCTTCAGGCGTTGCGCGGCCCCTTGTCCGGTATGGCTCTGCCTCAGTACGTTATCGATAGCCCTGGGGGCAAAGGCAAAATACCGTTGCTGCCCGAATATCTTCTAAGCCTGGGTGATCAGGCTCGACTGCGCACCCCTGGTGGCGAGGTCATCCAGTTTCCAAATTATGAAATTTGAAGTACAGGTGTTTAGGAATCGGTCTTGATCCCAGAGCGTTCTACCGCCAGTTGCCAAAAGGCTTGCACTGCCGGTCGCTGCAAGTTGCGTTTACTGGAGCAAAGGCCGACCACATAGGGGTCAAGGGACGGTGCGGTCTCAAGAATACGCACCTCTTCGCGAAAGGGGCTGCGGGCCAGGACCAATTCTGGGACGATGCCGATGCCGCAGCCGAGGCGGACCATGGCGATGAGCGCCTCGTTGCCCGAGACCTCGGATGTAATATTGGGGGTGATGCGCCGCTCTTTCAGCCATTGGTCAAGGCGCCGTCGCGACAGCCCACGTTGCGGCACGACCAGTGGCACCCGGGTCAGGTCGATAATGCCGTCCCGCAGAGGCAGGTCGTTGGCATCGCTCTGTAGGGGGGCGATAAACAGCAGCGGCGTGTTGATGATGGGC